>SCUQ01000133.1 GCA_004297635.1 Rhizorhabdus sp.
CGCCCGCGCGCTCCATCGCCTGTTCGACGGTGACGCCGGTCGCGAACACGGCTGCCTCGGCGGCCCGCGTCTCGGCGGCGGTAAGGATGGGGCGGCCGTTCATGACGCCACTTTCGCGGGCAGGCGATAGACCATGTCGCCCGCCGTCACGTCGATATGCGCCGCATCGCCGGGGCGCACCGCCACCGGCTCGGCCCCGTCGGCCGCAATCACGCCGCGGCCGTCCCGGACGATCAGGAAACGGCGGAATCCGCCGTCGGGCGCCCGCGCGACGATCACCCGCCCATCGGGACTGTCGGTTCGTTGGATCGTGCAGATGCGCTCGAACTTGCCCGCGCTGGTCGGCCGACAGTCGATCGGTTCGCCTGGGATGGCATCATCGGATGATCCACAGGCGGCGAGCAGCAGGATCGCCGTGGCGATGCTCGCTCGGGGCAACCATCCAGCCCGCCGTTCCACTCTCATCTCATGCATTCCCATCACGCCGGCCGGATCATCGTTCCACCGAAGTGCGGCAGCGGCTTCCTACAGCACAAAGCGCCGCTCCAACGCAACTCCGCGGCGATCCCGATCAGACCGCCGCGACATCGCGCGCGACCTCCAGGAAGCCGCCAAGCGTAGCGCTGTCGTCCGCCCGCCGCCACGCCAGCCCGGTTTCGAGCAGGGGCGGATCCTCGAGATCGATATAGCGCACCCCGGTCCGCGCGAGATTGCGCAGCGAGGCCGGCACGAGCGCGAAGCCCATACCGGCGGAAACCAGGCTGATGATCGTCTGCATCTGGATAGCTTCCTGCCGGATGTGCGGCGGGCGGCCCCGCCGCACCAGATAGGATGTGACGAGATCGTGGAAAACCGGCGCCACCCGGCGGGGGAAGAGGATCAGGGACCGATCCAGCCAGTCGTTTCCCAGCGAGCCGCTATGCCGCACCCGCGCCTCCTTCACCCAGGTTTCGGGCACCGCCGCCACGAGCGGTTCGCGCAGCAACGGCATATACGCCAGGCTGGCGGACAGAGCCGCATCGGGCGGAATGACGATCCCCACATGGCCGCGCCCGTCGAGCAGGGCGGCGATCTGGACGTCACTGGTCGCTTCGGTGAGGCTTATCTCCACCTGCGGAAAGCGGGCTTCATAGCCGCGCACGAGCGCCGGCAGCAGGCTGTAATCCGCGGTGCTGACGAAGCTGAGCGACAATTGCCCCGCCGTGCCGTCGAGCAGACGGCGGGCGATATCGGGCAGCGCCGCGACCCCCGCCACCGCCGGCCGCACATGCTCCAGCCACTGCCGGCCGAACGCGGTCAGCGCGACATTGCGCTTCGAACGGATGAAGAGCGGCGCGCCCAGGGTGCGCTCGAGCGCCATGATCGACTGACTAAGCGGCGGCTGGGTCATGCCCAGCCGTTCCGCCGCACGCCCGAAATGCAGCGTGTCGGCGACCGCCAGGAAATGATGGAGCTGACGCAGATCGTTCACGATAAAGTCTCCTGACGACTTTATACCGCTCCAATAATATATTTCACAACCTTAGACGAACAGCATAGGCCGGGCCGCACGAGGATCGCTTTCAAGGACGCCGGACATGCCGCATTATCGCTCACGCACCAGCACCCATGGCCGCAACATGGCCGGCGCGCGCGGGCTGTGGCGCGCGACCGGCATGACCGATGAGGACTTCGGCAAGCCGATCATCGCGATCGCCAACAGCTTTACCCAGTTCGTGCCCGGCCATGTCCACCTGAAGGATCTCGGCCAGCTTGTCGCGCGGGAGATTGAAGCGGCGGGCGGCGTCGCGAAGGAATTCAACACCATCGCGGTCGATGACGGCATCGCGATGGGGCATGACGGCATGCTCTATTCGCTGCCCAGCCGCGACCTGATCGCGGACAGCGTCGAATATATGGTCAACGCGCATTGTGCCGACGCCATCGTCTGCATCTCCAACTGCGACAAGATCACGCCCGGCATGCTGATGGCTGCGATGCGGCTCAACATTCCGGTCATCTTCGTATCGGGCGGGCCGATGGAGGCGGGCAAGGCTGATATTCGCGGGCAGACTCTCGCCCTCGATCTGGTCGATGCGATGGTCGTGGCTGCGGACGACAAATATAGCGACGAGGAAGTGGCCGTCATCGAACGGTCGGCCTGCCCCACCTGCGGCAGCTGTTCGGGCATGTTCACCGCCAACAGCATGAACTGCCTGACCGAAGCGCTGGGCCTGTCGCTGCCCGGCAACGGCTCGGTCCTCGCCACCCACGCCGACCGTGAGAAGCTGTTCCGGGAGGCCGGCCACACGATCGTCGACCTGTGCAAGCGCTGGTATGAACAGGACGACGCCCGCGCCCTGCCCCGCACCATCGCCAGCTTCGCCGCCTTCGAAAATGCCATGAGCCTTGACATCGCGATGGGCGGATCGACCAATACGGTGCTGCACCTGCTCGCCGCCGCGCATGAGGGCGAAGTGCCGTTCACGATGGCTGACATCGACCGGCTGTCGCGCCGCGTCCCCTGCCTGTGCAAGGTCGCACCCGCCAAGCAGGACGTGCATATGGAAGACGTCCACCGCGCCGGCGGAATCATGGCGATCCTCGGCCAGCTCGACAAGGCGGGCCTGATCGACACCTCGCTCCCCACCGTCCATTCTCCGACCCTGGGCGACGCGCTCGACCGCTGGGACATCAGCCGGACGCAGAGCGAGAGCGTGCGCGAATTCTTCAGGGCCGCGCCCGGCGGCGTGCGCACCACCGTCGCCTTCAGCACCAGCAACCGCTGGAAGGAACTCGATCTCGATCGCGACGCGGGCGTCATCCGCAGCGCCGAAAACCCCTTCTCGAAGGATGGCGGCCTGGCGGTGCTGTTCGGCAATCTCGCCCCCGAAGGCTGCATCGTGAAGACCGCCGGCGTCGACGATTCGATCCTGACCTTCAGCGGCACCGCGCGTGTCTATGAAAGCCAGGACGCGGCCGTCGCCGGCATCCTCGGAAAAGAGGTGAAGGAGGGCGATGTGGTCGTCATCCGCTACGAGGGCCCCAAGGGCGGCCCCGGCATGCAGGAAATGCTCTATCCGACGAGCTATCTGAAGTCGAAGGGGCTCGGCAAGGCCTGTGCGCTGATCACCGACGGGCGCTTCTCCGGCGGCACATCCGGCCTCTCGATCGGACATGTCTCGCCCGAGGCGGCGGAGGGTGGCCTCATCGCGCTGGTCGCAACCGGCGACCCCATCCTGATCGACATTCCCAACCGCACCATAAGGCTCGACATCGACGATGCCGTGATCGCCGCCCGCCATGCCGAGATGGTCGAACGCGGCAAGAAGGCGTGGAAGCCGTTCGGCCGCAAGCGCAAGGTCTCGCCCGCGCTTCGCGCCTATGCGGCGCTGACCACCAATGCCGCGCGTGGCGCGGTGCGCGACGTGAGCCAGGTCGAGGACGACTGAAGCCGGCGGGGAACTCTCCCGGCCCGCAACCGTACTGGCGGCATGCCCGCCGCCTTCCTCCTTGCCCTCGGCGATCTCGCCGACCGGCGCATCATCGGCATCCTGCTGCGGTCGCTGCTCGTCACCCTGCTGATCTTCGCGGTCGTCGGCATTGCCACGGGCTGGGCGCTGGCGGGAACCGACCCCTGCGGGCTGGTCGGCGACATGGAATGCACGCTCGATGGCGACACGGGCGGGATCGGCGCGGTCCTGTTCACCCTGCTGGCCATCTGGTTCCTGTTTCCCGCCGTCGCGCTGGGCGTAATCTGCGCCTATATCGAGCGGATCGCGGGCATCATCGAGGCACGGCATTATCCGGCGGCGGCCGGCGCGGCGCGGCCGCCGAGCGCGGGCCGGATGGCATGGCTCGGGCTGCGCTCGGCGGGACGCGTGATCGTCTATAATCTGATCGCGCTGCCCTTCTATCTGCTGTTGCTCGTCACCGGCATCGGCCCGCTGATCCTGTTCGTGATCGTCAACGGCATCGCCTTCGGCCGCGACCTGGGCGAGATGGTCGCCGCCCGGCATGGCGATGCCGCAGCGCGCCAGGCCTGGCTGGGGGCGACCCGGCTCCAGCGGATGCTGATCGGCTCGACCGTCACCGGGCTGTTCCTGGTCCCCGTCGCCAATCTGCTCGCGCCCGTTTTCGGGGCGGCGATGACCGTCCACCTGTTTCATCGCCGGCGCCCCGCCTGAACCAGCGGGGATGTCGAGCGTTATGAGCCCAGTGTCAGTGTTGCGTAGGAGGTACAGGTGGCTTCGTTCAACGAGGGCCAATCCCAGCGGCGGCGGCAGCTGCTATCCAGTCTGCGGGCGACCCGCGCGCTGTTCGCCAGCACCGGCGATTATGCCCGATCGATGAAGGTTGAGCTCGGCATCCAGATGCTGCTCGACCAGCAGGTCAGCGATCGGATGATCGGGCTGCTCGAACAAAGCGCCGCCGTCGCCGCCCGCGACGCGGCGGATCTCGTCGCGGACGGGTTTCGCTAGGATCGGAAGCTGTCGGCGACCCGGGCGATGACCGGCGCCAGCCGATCGCCCCATTGTGCCACGCCGGCATCGTCGCCGATCAGATCCTGGCGCACCTCCAGCCCCAGATAGGCTATGCCGTTCGCCTCGGCATGGAGGTTCATCGTCGCGTTGAGGACCTTGCCGGAATAGGGCTCATTATCCCCCGTCTCGATTCCGGCGGCCCGCAACGCAGCAATGCCGACAATGGCTGCCCGGTCGTCCTGATTATAGAGGACACCGACCTGCCAGGGGCGCTGCTCCTGCGGCCGGGTCGAAAGCCGCGGGGTGAAGCTGTGCAGCGAGACGATCAGCCGCGGCCGCGCATCGGCGATGCGTCGCGCGATACCGGCATGATAGGGCCGCCAGAAATGCTCGATCCGCGCATGCCGCCCCTCGGCCGTGAGCAATGCGTTGCCCGGGATCGAGAAGCCGTCGCTCTCTGTCGGGATCAGGCCGGCGGCATCCTCTTCGCGGTTGAGGTCGATCACGAGCCGCGAGACCGGGCCGAATATTCCATCCATCCCCAGCCGCTCGCACAGCAGGCGGCCGAGCGGCGCAACGCCGATGTCGATCGCCATATGCTGGTTCAGCAGCACCGGATCGATATCGAGGTCGATATCGCCGGGCACATGATTCGACGCATGATCGGCAATCAGCAGCAAATCGCTCATCCCTCGAACACCGGCTTGCGTCGTTCGCGGAAGGCGGCGAGCCCCTCGCGAAAATCCAGGCCATCGAATGCGTCCTCGAACAGCCGGTCACTGTCGCTGTCGCCGTCGAGGATGCGCTTGAGACCGGCGATGCTGCTCCGCGAATTGGCAGCGATCGTCTCGGCCAGCGCCTGAGCCGCCTCATCGGCGTTTTTGGCGCGCTCCTCGACCAGCCGGATCGCACGGGCCTCATCGGCATCGACGGTCATGCCCGACAACAGCAGCCGTGCCGCCTGCCCCGGCCCGACGAGCGCCTTGAGCCGCGCCACATCGCCGGCCGGATAGACGATGCCGACCTTCGCAGGGGTGATGCCGAACTGCGCCTTGTCACCGGCGATGCGCAGGTTGCAAGCGAGCGCCAGCGCCACTCCGGCACCATAGCAGCCCCCGTCGACCGCCGCGATCGTCGCGATCGGAGCCGTCGCCAGTGCGTCGAACGCCTGTGCCATATCGATGCGGAACCGGCTGCGCAGGGCGGGATCGCCGCTCAGCCCGTCGAGGTCGCCGAGATCGGCGCCCGAGGAGAAGATGTTCGGCACCGCCGACCGGATGATCAGGACGCGGGCGCCGCCGTCGATCGCGCTCGCCACCAGCGCGGCAAGCACCGGCCACTGATCGATCGCTATGGCATTGCGGGCGGCGGACCGGTCCAGGCTTATGCGGGCGACCGGCCCGATCGAATCAAGTGTGAACATCCGCGACTGTTGCCGCGCCGCCCCGAAAATGTCACGACTTGGCGAGAATGGATTCGCCGATGGCCTCAGCCCTATCGCGTCGCCGGTTCGGGCTGCTGCTCGGCGCCGCCGCCATTGCCCCCGCCATCCCCCTTCCCGCCAATCCCGTTTCGCCCGCGCCCAAACGCTTCGGTCCCTGTCCGATCACGACGCCATTGGACAGCTTCACGCTGAAGCTGATGGAGCACACGCCGGAGATCGCCACCTATGGCGGTGTCGCGGGATCGGGCGGTGGCGGGCCGTTCGCGCGGCGGATGGATGATTATTCGCCCGAAGGCGAAGAGGCGTGGCGCACCGCGCTCGGCGAAGCGGGCATCGCCATCGAGCAGATCGACTGCGGGGGGGATGCTCTTGGCCAGCTCCGCCTGAAGATCGCCGCGACCGTGATCGAGAATGGCACGCGATCGGCCGCGATCGGCTATGGCCGCCCCAACCCCTTCTGGTTCTCCGGCCACGAGCCCTATGTCGTGAATCAGCTTTCCGGTCCGGTCGTCAATACGCCCAATGTCATGATCGCCCAGCAGCCGCTGTCCTCCCCCGTCGAGGTCGACGCCTGGATCGGGAAGCTGGACGGCTTCGCCAAAGGCTTCGACGGGGTGATCGCCAAGATGAAGGCCGATCGCGCGCTTGGCTGCATTCCGCCCCGCGCGCTGCTCGACAAGACGCTGCCGGTGATCGAGAATTTCCTGGCAGGCCAGCCCGACCGACACCCCATGATCGTCGCGCTGCGCGATCGCATGGCCACCGCCGGGCTCGACAGCCGGATCCGCGCCGCCGCCGAGCAGCGCGCGATGACCGCACTGGAAAAGCGCGCGCGCCCGGCCTTTGCCCGGCTACGCGCGGCCGTCCGCGAGATGCTGCCCGAAGCACGCGCCGAGGCCGGTGTCTGGGCGCAGGCCGATGGCGAAGCGCTGTACGCGGCCAATGTCCGCTCCGTCGGCGACAGCCCGTTGACGCCGGAGCAGATCCACCAGATCGGGCTGGAACAGGTGCGCATCGTCACTGCCCGGCTCAATGCCCGGCTTCGCCTGCTGGGCTTCAGCCGGGGCACCTTGCGCGAACGGCTCGACGCGCTCGCCGCCGATCCGGGGCAGCGCTTCCCCGACAGCGCCGAGGGCCGCGAGGCCGTGCTCGCCTATCTCCGCAAGCTGGTCGGGGATATGGAAGCGCGGCAGACCCAGTTCCTCCCCGCCGCGATGATCCCAAATCAGCGCATGGATATCCGCGCGGTGCCCGTCGCCACCCAGGATTCGGCGCCGGGCGGCTATTATGACGGCCCCTCGCTCGATGGCTCCCGCCCCGGCATCTACTGGATAAACCTGCGCGATATGGCGAGCGTCCACCGCTATACCCTGCCGACGCTGAGCTATCATGAGGGTGTGCCCGGCCATCATACCCAGGGCGCCACCCTGCTCTCCTTGCCGCAATCGCCGCTGCTGCTGCGCATCGCCAGCTTCAACGCCTATCAGGAGGGCTGGGCACTCTATGCCGAACGCTTCGCGGCCGAACTGGGCGTGTACCGGCATGATCCCGCCGGCGATGTCGGCCGGCTCGCCGACGAGCTGTTCCGCTGCATCCGTCTCGTCGTCGACACCGGGATGCACCAGCTGCGCTGGACGCGCGAACAGGCCATCGACTACATGGCCGCCCACAGCGGTTCGCCGATGAGCGAGATCGTCGCGGAGATCGAGCGCTACATGGCCTGGCCGGCCCAGGCACTCGGCTACAAGCTGGGCCAGCTCCGCCTGTTGGCCATGCGCGACAGGCTGAAGGCGCGCATGGGCAAGCAGTTCGACCTGAGGCAGTTCCATGCCAGGGTGTTGGGCAATGGCGCGATGCCGATGGATCTGCTGGAGCAGCTGGTTCTGCCGCCCCGCGCCAAGCGCTGACCCTAGTCGAACTCGTAGGCCCGTTCGCCATGGCTCGACAGGTCGAGCCCGTCATGCTCCGCCTCGGCATCGACGCGCATCGGCACGAACAACCCGGCGAACCTGGCCAGTCCGTAGCTCGCCACCGCCGACCAGATCGCGACCACCACGACGCCCATCGCCTGCACGCCCAATTGATCGAGGATCGTCCGCCCCTCGGCAAGGCCGATCCCGCCGAACGCGCTGCTTGCGAGCGGCGCCAGCAGCAGCGATCCGGTCATGCCGCCGACCCCATGGACCGCGAACACGTCAAGCGAGTCATCGACCCGCCAGCGCTGCTTGATCGCCAGCACCGCCACGAAGCAGACCACCGCCCCGACGATCCCGCACAGAATGCCGCCGAGCGGCGAGATATAGCCCGCCGCCGGCGTGACGGTGGCGAGGCCGGCGATCGCGCCGGTGACGAGACCGACCGAGGTCGCCTTGCCGATCTTGATCCGTTCGAGCAACGCCCAGGCGAGCGCCGCCGCCGAAGCGGCGAGGTGAGTCGCGGTGAGCGCACTGCCGGCCGCCGCATTGGCCGCCAGCGCGGAGCCGCCGTTGAAACCGAACCAGCCGACCCACAGCATGCCGGCACCGATCATCGTCATCGCCGGGCTGTGCGGTGGGATCATCGATTGCGGGAAACCGCGCCGCCGGCCGATCATGATGGCGATGACCAGTGCGGAGATACCCGCCGTGGTGTGGACGACGATGCCGCCCGCGAAATCGAGTACGCCGCGCGCCGCCATCCAGCCGCCGCCCCAGATCCAGTGGGCCGCCGGGATATAGACGACGAACAGCCATAGCGCCGAAAACAACATCACCCAGCCGAAACGCACCCGCTCCGGAAAGGCGCCGATCACCAGTGCCGGGGTGATGATCGCGAACATCATCTGGTACAGCGCGAAGACATTCTCCGGAATGCTGAGCCCCTGGCGCACCCCTTCGAGCCCGTGCAGCCCCAGCATCGACAGATCGCCGATCCATGGCGTGCCGCCCGCAAAGGCAAGGCTGTAGCCGCCGGCGAACCACAGCACCGACACCAGTGCCGCGATGGCGAAGC
>SCUQ01000134.1 GCA_004297635.1 Rhizorhabdus sp.
CCCTTCGGCTCCGGCCGGCCGAGGGTGAGCGTGCCGGTCTTGTCGAAGCGCACACAATCGGCTTCCGCCAGTCTTTCCAGCGCGGAACCGTCCTTCACCAATATGCCGCGCCGCATCAGCGTGCCGGTGGCGACGACCTGTGCCACCGGCACGGCAAGGCCGAGCGCGCAGGGACAGGTGATGATCAGCACCGCCACCGCGATCATCAGCGATGCGTGCCAGCCGGCGCCCGCGATCATCCACCCGGCGAAGCTTGCCAACGCCAATATATGGACGGCCGGCGCGTAGAAGCGCGCGGCCCGGTCGGCCAGCCGGACATAGCGTGACTTGCCCTGCCCGGCCGCCTCCATCAGCCGCGCCAACCCGGCGATCACCGTATCGGGACCGGCGGCGCTGACCCGCACCGTCACCGGCGCGGACAGGTTGAGCGTGCCGGCGATCGCCTGGTCGCCGACCCGCGCAACCACCGGAACACTCTCGCCGGTGACGAGCGAGCGGTCGATATCGGTCTCGCCCGTCTCGATCGTGCCATCGGCGGCGAAGCGCTCGCCCGCGCTCACCATCAGCCGCATGGCGGGCGCCATTTCGGACGCGCGCAGCCAGGCGGTGCTGCCGTCATCGCGCAGGATCGTGCCGCCCGGCGCCGTCTGGCGCAGCAGCGCGGCGGCGCCGTCCCGCGCGCGATCGCGCATCGCGCTGTCGAGGAAGCGGCCGGCCAGGAGAAAGAAGATCAGCGATACGGCGCCGTCGAAATAGGCATGCGCCCCGCCGGTGATCGTTTCGAACAGGCTGAGCGCCGTGGCCAGGATGACGCCGATCGATATCGGCACGTCCATGTTCGTCCGGCCGTGGCGCAGCGCCGACCAGGCCGAGCGGAAAAAGGGCCGCCCGGCATAGACCACGGTCGGCATCGCGATCATCGCCGACAGCCAGTGGAACATCTGCCGGGTGATCCCCTCCGCCCCCGACCATACAGAAACCGACAGCAGCATGATGTTCATCGCCGCGAAGCCGGCAACGCCCAGCGCCTTGAGCAGCTCGCGGCTTTCGCGGGACGCGGCGCGGTCGATGGCGCTGCCCTCCAGGATCGGTTCGGCGGTGAAGCCGAGCTTGCCGATCGCCGATCGCAGCGCGGGCATGTCGACCTCTGGCCCATGATCCACGGCGACGCGGCGTGCTGTGAAATTGACCCTTGCGGCAAGGACGCCGGGCACATGGCCCAAGCCGTCCTCGATCTTCGAGATGCATCCGGCGCAGCGGATGCCCGGTATACTCAACTCGCTATGGTTGAGCGCGACGGTCATGCCGGAACCTCATCGATGAAGCGGACGTCGCGTCCGCCGCTGCGTATCTCGAAGCGGAGCCGCCACCGGCCGACCGGCAAGGCGGTGGACGATCTATATTCGCCCGCCCCGATCCGCTCGAACCGCAGCGCGACATCGGGCTGCCGTCCGAGCGGATGTTCGGCCACCCCGCGGATCACCGCCCCGTCGATCGGGCCGGATGCATCGCGCAGCGACAGTTCGGCATGGCTGCCGACACGCTTCGCCGCCATGGTCCAGCCATAGGAGCGCGCGGTCGCGGCCTCGTCGAGCCAGCGGTTGAAATGCTGGCTGGCGACATAGCTGTTGTCGACCACCGTGCCGCCGAAGGTCCGCGTCGCGAATGTCGCCATCGCGATGTTGACGGACACCACGACGGTGAAGAAGGCGACCATCGCCGCGGCCATGTGCCGGCCCGTAAAAGCTCTGCGCATCTATTCCTCCGGCCGCTCGAAACGGCTTTCGACATGATCGACGGCCGGGTCGCCATCCGCCGCCGCCAGAGTGAAGGTCAGCGGCGCGGACCCACCCGCCCCCGCCGGCCCGCGCACATAGATGCGATGTTCGTCGACCTGATCGGCGGGCAAGGTCAGGCGGATCACCGTATCGGCATCCTTCTCCCCCCGCGCCGAATCCCACATCACCGCGCCCGGCACATCGCCGATCCGCAACGTCACCGGCCGGGGCCGCGATTCCATGTTGCGCAGCTTGACGGTATAGGCGTTGCGGATCGTCCCGTCGGTCAACTGCACGCAGACCGGATTGCGGTCATGCGCGACCTGTCGG
>SCUQ01000135.1 GCA_004297635.1 Rhizorhabdus sp.
CGAAGGCTGGGCGCTCTACTGCGAGAAGCTGGGTGTCGAAATGGGCATGTACGCGACGCCCTATGACCGCTTCGGCATGCTCAGCTATCAGATGTGGCGCGCCGCCCGGCTGGTGATCGACACCGGCATCCACAGCAAGGGCTGGACCCGCGAGCAGGGCATCGCTTTCCTCAAGGACAACAGCGCGCTCAGCGAACATGAGATCGCGACCGAGGTCGACCGCTATATTGGCTGGCCCGGCCAGGCGCTGTCCTATTATCTGGGCCAGCTCCAGATCGAGAGAGAGCGCTCGCGGGCGGAGGCGGCGCTGGGCGCCAAGTTCGATATCCGCGCTTTCCACGACATGATCCTGTCGCTGGGGCCGGTGCCATTGCCCGTGATCACGACCCGGACCGACCGTTTCATCGCGGAGGGCGGACAAGGACCGTGGAAGCTGCCGGACTGATGCCGCAGGGAACCGGTCTCGCCCCCACGGGATCGTTGCGGCCTGTGCGCGGCTGGTCTTATCCGCCGCGCACCCTCGCGAAGCCCCGCAAGGTTTCGCGAAGATTGGCGTCAGGCAGGTCGGCTGTCATCGCATCCACCTGTGCCACGACATTACCATCGCCGAGCACCGGCCCGACGATATGCGAGGCCATCGCCCAATGGCCGAACTCGGCGGCGGCGATCCGGCGTTCGGAAAGGCGCACGATCGCGCGATGGCGCTCATCGGCGGCGATTCGCTGATAGGTTTGTTCGACTTTCGCCTCGTCTCCTTCGAGCACCTGCAGGAAGCGCTTGCCGTCGAAGACGAGCAGCCCGGTAATGGCGTCTGCCTGGTTTCTCCTGCGCGATGCGGCGAGGATATTCTCGACATCGGCCAGGATCAGCGTCGGCCGCGCCGTGCTGATATAGGAAAGCTGAAGGATCATTGCCTCTCGTCCTGAAGGGAGTTCTCACGTCGCCTGAAACCCTTGGCGGGGCGATTGATATGCATAGGCACGGTAAATATTTTGCAGAGACGGCTCGCGTCAGCGGCCACTGGGCTGCGCGCTATCCTCCAATGTTTCGACGAGCAGCTCGAGCGCCGCCATCGCAAAAGCACCCATGTTGCGGATGCGCTCGCTGCTGCCGGTATCGATCGTCCGCGCGACGCCAAGGCCGGGACCAGCCACGGCGATGGCGCTTCTTCCCGCGGGAATACCGCGCGGATGGTGCACCGGGCCGGCTGATCCGGTCTCGGCTATGCCCCAGTCCGCCCCGAACCGGTCGCGGATCGCGCGGGCCTGGAGCAGCGCATAGGGTTCGGTGGCGGATTCCATGCCGGTCAGCGCATCCCGGCCGAGATCGAGCAATATGGCCCGGCCCCGCAGCGAGTAGACCACGCCGCCGCCGCGGCAGAAATCGGTGGCGC
>SCUQ01000136.1 GCA_004297635.1 Rhizorhabdus sp.
GTCGATCGATTCGTCCTTCATCGGCGTCCCCTGTCCCAGCAGTACCCAGCATGGCCGGGTGCAAGCCGGGTGGCAATCCGTCCAAAACTGCTCGCAAGTGCGAGCAGGAATCGCGAAACACATCCAAGACTTACAGCCGTGAAGGTAAAATACACAATCTTATCAATGTCTTGCAAAAAAATGGTGCGCCGCGCAAATTTTTCGCTTGCAATTTACCGTTCGCAACTGCACAAAGAACGGGCCTTTCAGGCATCCTCTCCTAAAACTTTCAGGGCCGATCCTTCCGGGGAGCGGCCCTTTTTTTATCCGCGTGCCAGCGCGTTGGAGCATGCCCGCAAGCCGGCCTGCGGAAGCTGTTTCAGCAGGATGAAGGGGAGCGCGTTTACTCCGCTCCGAGAATGAAGCTTCTCACCTGCGGGTAGATCTGGTTTTCCCATTTCCGTCCGCTGAACACGCCATAATGGCCGACCCCGGCCTGGAGATAATGGCGCTTCATATGCGGCCTGAGCCCGCTGCACAGGTCATGCGCCGCCGAGGTCTGGCCGACCGCGCAGATATCGTCGCGCTCGCCCTCCACGGTGAGCAGCGCGGTCCGCCGGATCAGGCCCGGATCGATCCGCTGGCCGCGATAATCGAGTTCGCCCTTGGCCAGCAGCGCGCGCTGGAACACCCGGTCGATCGTCTCGAGATAGAATTCGGCGGTCAGGTCGAGCACCGCGAAATATTCGTCGTAGAAATCGCGGATCGCCTTCGCCTCCGCGACCTCGCCGTCGGCCATATGCTGGTAGAGGACGCGGTGCTGCTCGAAATGGCGGCCGGAGTTCATCGCCATGAAGGCGGTGAGCTGGAGGAAGCCGGGATAGACCTTCCGCCCGCGCCCTTCATAACGCCATGGCACGCTGTGGATCAGATTGTCCGCGAACCACTGGAAATCATGGGCATTGGCCAGTTCGTTGACCACGGTCGGGTTGACCCGCACGTCGACCGGTCCGCCCATCAGCGTCAGGCTGCGCGGCGTCGCGGGATTATGGTCCTTCGACATCAGCGCCACCGCGGCGAGCGCGGGCACGCAGGGCTGGCACACCGCCATCAGATGCGCGGGCGCCCCGATCTGCTCGAGGAAGTGGACGACATGGTCGACATAATCGTCGAAGCCGAAGCTGCCGGCCGACAGCGGTACGTCGCGCGCATTCTTCCAGTCGGTGACATAGACGTCGTGATCGCGCAGCAGCACCTGGATCGTATTGCGGAGCAAGGTCGCGAAATGGCCCGAGATCGGCGCGACGAGCAGCAGTTTGGGCTGACGGGTGGCGCTTTCCGCCTTGGCGAAATGGAGCAGGTCGCAGAAGGGCGTCGCGGCGACCACCTCCTCGCGCACCGCCAGTTCGGCATTGCCCGAGATCACGCTGCCGATCGCATAATCGGGGCGATCGGCGGTCAGCCGGGTATGGGCGACCATGTCGAGCGCGGCGAACAGGCTGTTGGCGATCGGCTCCTCGCCGAACCGGCCCAGCATCGGCCGCGACCTTAGCCCGGCGGATGCGAACATGCGCATCGGCTCGGCCAGGTCGGTCATCGTCTGAAACAGCTGGTACAGCATTAGCTAAAGCCCCCGCCGGACGGAGGTTAACGAGCCTGTCCGGCGGCATCCAGCGATTTTATGCTGCACCGCCACATAAATTTTGACCTGCTCGCTGGAATGATGCCATATCGGCGCAGGGGAATGCCGATGCCGCAAGCCGTCTTGACGATTTCGAGCCGCAACTATTCATCCTGGTCGCTGCGGGGCTGGCTGCTCTGCCGGCTGGCCGGGCTCGACCTGACCGAGGAGATGGTGTCGATCGACGCCCCCGGCCAGCGCGCCGAGCTGCTGCTGCTCTCCCCCTCGGTGCTGGTGCCGCGACTCACCCATGAAGGCGTCAGCGTATGGGATACGCTCGCCATCGCCGAATATCTCAACGAGAGCTTTCCCGACGCCGGCCTCTATCCCGCCGACAAGCTCGCCCGCGCGCATTGCCGGTCGGTTTCCGGCGAAATCCATTCGGGATTCCAGAATCTGCGCTCGGCCCTGCCGATGAACCTCAGGGCGCGGCACGAGAGCTTTCGCATCTTCGCGGGCGCCAAGCCGGACATCGAACGCGTCCAGTCGATCTGGCGGGACTGCCTGCAGCGCTATGGCGGCCCATGGCTGTTCGGCGCGCGGCCGACCGTCGCCGATGCGATGTTCGCGCCGGTCGCGACGCGCTTCGTCACCTATGCGGTACCGCTCGATCCCGCCTGCCGCGATTATGTGAAGACGATCACCGACTGGCCGCTGATCCGGCAATGGATGAAAGCCGCGGCATCCGAACCCGAGGAAGTCGAGGAGCTCGACGCGGAGTTTTGAAAAGGCTCGTCATGCTGAACTTGTTTCAGCATCCACCGGGCGGCAGGAGCGAAACTGAAGACTCTTGCGGCTGTGGCGCGATCAACGCCTGGTTCTTCTCCAGCATTGGCGTGGATGCTGAAACAAGTTCAGCATGACGACCAAGGGTTTAGACGCGCCCGCCCAACCCCCGCTCCCAGGCCAGCGCATGGGCGACGATCGTGTCGAGATCGTCGAGCTTCGGCCGCCACGGCGTCGTCGCCAGAATGCGGGCATTGTCGGCGATCAGCGCGTCGGGGTCGCCGGCGCGGCGCGGTTCCATCCGCCGGACGATCGATCCGCCCGATATGCGCTCGACCGAATCGAGCACCTCCAGCACGGAAAAGCCCCGGCCATAGCCGCAGTTCATGACGTGGCTGGTCGCCGGATCGGCGATCAGCGTGTCGAGCGCATGGAGATGCGCGTCGGCGAGGTCGCTGACATGGATATAGTCGCGCACCCCCGTCCCGTCCGGGGTCGCATAGTCGGTTCCGAACACCGCCACCTCGGCGCGCTTGCCGAGCGCCGCCTCCACCGCGACCTTGATCAGGTGCGTCGCGCCTGCGGTCGACTGGCCGGTGCGGCCCTGCGGATCGGCGCCCGCGACGTTGAAATAGCGCAGCGCGCAATAGTTGATCGGGCAGGCGGCGGCGACGTCCTTCAGCATCGTCTCGGTCATCAGCTTCGACATGCCATAGGGGTTGATCGGCACCGTCGGCATATCCTCGCGTGCGGGAATGCTGTCGGGGATCCCATAGGTCGCCGCGGTCGACGAGAAGATGAAGTGGCGCACCCCGCCCTTCACCGCGCTTTCGATCAGGCTGCGGCTGTTGGCGGTGTTGTTGCGATAATATTTTAGCGGATCGGATACCGATTCGGGCACCACCACCGATCCGGCGAAATGCAGGATCGCGCCGATCCCGTCCTCCGCCAGGATCTTCGCGACGAGCGCCTCGTCGGCGATGTCGCCCTCATGGAAGCGTGCCCGGCCATCGACCGCCCAGCGAAAGCCGGTGACGAGATTGTCGATCACCGACACCGCCCAGCCCGCGTCGAGCAGGGCCAGCACCGCATGGCTGCCGATATAGCCCGCGCCCCCGGTGACGAGAACGGCGAAGGGTTTTTCAGAGGTCATGCCGCAGAATATCCCGGGCCATCGTCGCGGGTCAAATCATGGTGCGGCGCAGCGCCGCGCCACGGCGCGTAATTCGGCCGTCCGGGCGCGGCCGTCATGGGGCGGGGACGGAGGGAACGCCGGGGGTACGCCAGGATGCCGATCACGCCGCCTTGCGCGCCGGCGTCCCCGCCGCCGCGTCGACGACCAGCCGCTCAAGCGTCTTCAGCCGGCTCGCACTGGTGATCTTGTCGCCGGTCAGGTCCGCCACATAGAAGACGTCGACCGCGCGTTCGCCATAGGTGGCGATATGGGCCGAATGGATCATCACCTTCGCCTGGAACAGCGCATGCGCAAGCGCATAGAGCAGCGCCGGGCGGTCGCGGGCGTTGACCTCGATCACGGTGTAGCGGTTCGAGGCGCGATTATCGATCAGCGCGGCGGGCTCGATCGTGAAGGCATCGGCGCGCGGCCGGGCATGCGGCTTGGCGAGCAGCCGGTCGACCAGCCGGGCGCGGTTGGCGAGCGCGTCCTCGATCGCGATCGACAGCCGCTTCATCCGGTCGTCGCCCTCGAAGGGCTGGCCGAACGGGTCCTGCACCAGCAGATTGTCGATCGCCATGCCGTCGCGCGTCGTGTGGATGCGCGCATCGATCACGCTGGCGCCCGCAAGGTGGATCGCGCCGGCGATCCGGTAGAACAGGCCCGGATGGTCCCCCGCATAGATGCTGACCAAGGTCGCGCCGCGATCGGGATCGGCGGCGGTGGTGATCGACAGCGGCTTGGCCGCAGCGTCGGACGCCTCGATCAGCCGGGCATTGCCTTCGAGGATATCGACGCTTTCGGCCACCCAATAGGCCTCGGGGAAGCGGGTGACATATTTGGCGAAGCGCGCCTCGTCCCAGCCGAGCCGCTCGCGCAGCTGCGCATGCTTGGCGTCGATCCGCTCGCGCCGGCCGGTCTGCTTGTGGCCGAGCCGCAGCACTTCCTCGGCCGCGGTGTAGAGATCGCCGAGCAGCTGGCGTTTCCAGCTGTTCCAGACGCCGGGGCCGACCGCGCGGATATCGACGATCGTCAGGCAGAACAGCAGGCGAAGCCGTTCCGGGCTCTGCACCCGCTCGGCGAAGTCGAGGATCGTCTTGAAATCGCTCAGGTCGCGCTTGAACGCGGTATCCGACATGGCGAGATGGTGGCGCACCAGCCAAGCGACCGTCTCGGTCTCCGCCGCGCTGAGTCCGAAGCGCGGGCACAGCTTCTCCGCCACCTCCGCGCCCAGCACGCTGTGATCGCCGCCGCGCCCCTTGGCGATATCGTGGAGCAGCACCGCGACATAGAGGACACGCCGCTGGACCAGGCTGGGCAGCAGCTTGGTCGACAGCGGATGATCGTCCGCCAGCTCGCCCTTTTCGATCTGATTGAGCAGGCCGATCGCCCGGATCGAATGCTCGTCGACCGTATAATGATGGTACATGTCGAACTGCATCTGCGCGACGACCCGGCCGAAATCGGGCACGAAGCGGCCGAACACGCCGGCCTCGTTCATCCAGCGCAGCACCGTTTCCGGCGTGTTGTGCGATGTCAGCACATCCATGAAATAGGCGTTGGCCCTGGGATCGCGGCGGATGGCATTGTCGATCAGCCGCCCGTCGCGCCCCGCCGCGCGCATCGCCAGCGGATGGATTTCCAGGCCATGCCGGTCGGCGATCGCGAACATCTGCACCAGCCGCACCGGATCCGCCGCGAAGAAATCGTCGGACGGGATGGCGAGACGGCCGCGATCGAGCACGAAGCCGTCGAGCTTCGACGGTTTGCGGCGCAGCGACGGCAGGCCGAAGCGGCGGCCCCGCCCGGCAAAGGTCTCGTCGATATGCGCGAGGAAGATGGCGGTGAGGTCGCCGACCCGCTTCGCCATCAGGAAATAATGCTGCATGAAGCGTTCGACCGCCGATTTGCCGGGCCGTTCGGCATAGCGCATCCGCCGGGCGATTTCGGGCTGGACGTCGAAGGTCAGCCGCTC
>SCUQ01000137.1 GCA_004297635.1 Rhizorhabdus sp.
CTTCAGCTCCTCGTCGGTGAAGCCCGAATAGGCCTTCGCGACGGGCAGCAGCTCGCCCTCGTCCGACCAGCAACCGAATGTATAATCGGAATAGAAGCTGGACCGTTTGCCGTGGCCGCGCTGCGCGTACATCATCACTCCGTCGATCGTCAGCGGATCACGTTTCCATTTGTACCAGAGGCCGGTGCGGCGCCCGGCGACATAGGGGCTGTCGCGGCGTTTGAGCATGACCCCCTCGATCGCAGCATCGCGGGCGCCCGCGCGCGTTTCGGCGAGATCATCGAAATCCCGCGCCGCGATCACCGCCGAGATATCGAAGCGGTCATTGTCCAGACGCGCGATAAAGGCTTCGAGCCGCTGGCGCCGCTCCTGCCAGGCCAACTCGCGCAGGTCCTCCTGACCATCGATCAGCAGATCGTAGAGCCGCACGAAGGCGGGATAGTCGGCCAGCATCTTCGCCGAGACATTCTTGCGCCCGAGCCGCTGCTGAAGCGCGTTGAACGAGGCCGCCGATCCGCCATGTTCAGCCGCGCCCTGCGCCTCGCCGCGTACCAGCATCTCGCCATCGAGCACCCCCTCGATCCCTTCCGCGGCCGCGGCGATATCCGGAAAGGTGGCGGTGATATCATCGCCAGCGCGGCTGTAGAGCCGCACCTGACCTCCGGCGCCGACGATCTGGACGCGGATACCGTCCCATTTCCACTCGGCCGCATAGTCGGCGAGGTCCACGATGCCCTCCTCCAGCGGGTGGGCAAGCATGAACGGGCGGAAAAAAGGCGTGCCACGCGGATCGGGCCGATCACCCCCGCCGCCCCAGGCGAACAATTCGGCATAAGGTGGCTTCAGCGCGTGCCACACCTCCTCCACCGCATCGACGTCCAGCCCGAACGCCTGGGCAAGACCGGTCTTGGCCAGCCGCGCCGAGATGCCGACCCGCAGCCCGCCGGTCGCGAGCTTGAGCAGCGCGAAGCGGCCGCTGGCATCGAGATGGTCGAGCATGTCGCCGAGCGCCGCCGGAGCGTCGGCCCGGCCGAGCTTCGCCAGCCGATCCACCACAGCCGCGAGCGTCAGCGAACCATCGTCGGTCTCGGCGGGCTGGTCGATCCGCTTGGGCCATATCAGCGCGACCGTCTCGGCGAGATCGCCGACATAGTCGCGGCTCATCCGGAACAGCGTCGGATCCACCCGCTCGTCGACGATCGCGTGGATCGCCGCGCTCTTCACCGCCGGCAGGCTCAGATCGCCGGTCAGCGCAGCGAGCGCCCATCCGCGATCGGGATCGGGGGCGTCGCGCATATAGTCTGCGATCAGCGCCAGCTTGGCGTTGCGCGAGCGCGTATAGACGAGCCCGTCGAGCAGCTGCGAAAAGGCACGCATCAGCGGCTCCTCCCCGCACGCGGAAGATTGAACGTGCCTCCGCTCATCCCTCGTCCTCGTCCTCATAGCCGACCAGGGCGAGCGCGCGGGCCTGCATCTGGTGCAGCCCGCACCAGTGGACCAACGCTTCTTCGCGGCCGTGCGTTACCCAGATTTCGGACGGAGCCACCTCGCGGATCGTCGCGGTCAGCTCGTCCCAGTCGGCATGGTCGGAGATCACCAGCGGCAGCTCGACATTCTTCTGCCGCGCCCGCTGCCGGACCCGCATCCAGCCCGAGGCCATGGCGGTGATCGGGTCGGGCAGGCGGCGCGACCAGCGGTCGTTGAGCGCCGAGGGGGGAGATATCACGATCCGGCCACGCAGCTGATCGGCGGAAGCCGAGGTCGCTGGGTACAGCTCGCCCAGATCGATCCCGAAATCGCGATACAGATCGCACATGCGTTCCATCGCGCCATGGATATAGATGGGATCGCCATGGCCGTGCGCGCGCAGTTCGGCGATCACGCGCTGTGCCTTTCCCAACGCATAGGCACCCACCAGCACGCAGCGGTCCGGCGCGGCGTGGAGGGCGCCCAGCAGCCTGTCCATCTCCTGCCCTATCGGCGGGTGCCGGAACACCGGCAGGCCGAAGGTCGCCTCGGTGATGAAGATGTCGCAGTTGACCGGCTCGAACGGGGCACAGGTCGGGTCGTCGCGGCGCTTATAGTCACCGGTCACGACGATCCGTTCGCCGGCATGCTCCAGCAATATCTGCGCCGATCCCAGCACATGGCCGGCCGGCACATAGCTGATATCGACCCCGCCCAGCCGGATCGTCTCGCCATAGCCGACCGGTGTGCCTTCGGTGGTACCATAGCGCAGCGCCATGATCGCCAGCGTCTCCGGGGTGGCCCAGCTATTGCCGTGGCCGCCGCGTGCATGATCGGCGTGGCCATGGGTGATCAGCGCGCGATCGACGGGGACCGAGGGATCGATCCATGCGTCGGCGGGCCGGACATGGATTCCCTGAGGTGATGCTTCTATCCAATGCGCCATCACCGCTAGACGATAGCGGATGATGACGGTTCCATCCATCGCCCAGAACTGCTGTAATCGTAGGAATACAGCCCTTTCCTAGTGACGTGTCGAACTTCCGTGGCTACAATGTTACGCGTAGTAACATCGGGGGAGCCGCCCATGGCCTTCATACTCAAAGTCAACGGCACGGAACGCAATGTCGACGTCGATGAGGATACCCCCTTGCTGTGGGTTCTGCGCGACGATCTCGGCCTGACCGGCACGAAGTTCGGCTGCGGCGTGGCGATGTGCGGCGCCTGCACGGTGCACATGGACGGCCAGCCGCTGCGCGCCTGCGCGATGCCGGTTTCCGGCGTCACCGGAGAGATCACGACGATCGAGGCGGTCGACGGCCGCGAGGCCCGCGCGGTGCAGGATGCCTGGATCGCCCATGATGTGCCGCAATGCGGCTATTGCCAGTCCGGCCAGGTGATGAGTGCGGTGGCGCTGCTGCGCGAGAATCCGAAGCCGAACGATCGGGACATCGACCTGGCGATGAACGGCAATCTGTGCCGCTGCGCCACCTATGTCCGCATACGCGCCGCTATCCATAGCGCCGCCAGCGCGTTGGAGGCTTGATCATGGGCAGCCACGACCTCCGCCTGTCCCGCCGCGACGCGCTCAAGGGTGCCGGCGCGCTCGTCATCGGCCTGAGCCTGCCGATCGCGGGCGCGAAGGCACAGCAGGCGCCCAAGGGACCGCCGCCGATCCATCCCAATGCCTTCGTCCGCATCGGTGCCGATGACAGTGTGACCGTCATCGTCAAGCATATCGAGTTCGGCCAGGGGCCCTATACCGGCCTTGCCACGCTGGCCGCCGAGGAACTCGACGCCGACTGGTCGAAGGTCCGCGCCGAAAGCGCGCCCGCCAACGCGAAGCTCTACGCCAATCTCCAGCTCGGCGCGCAGCTTACCGGCGGCTCCTCCGCGATCGCGAACAGCTATGATCAGATGCGCCGCGCCGGCGCGATGGCGCGGGCGTTGCTGGTGGAGGCCGCCGCGACCGAATGGAAGGTGCCGCCTGCCGAGATCGACGTGAAAAAGGGAGTCATGAGCCACGCGGCAAGCGGTCGCTCGTCGGGCTTCGGACCGTTCGCAGCGGCGGCGGCGAAGCTGCCGATGCCCCGCCAGGTGAAGCTCAAGGATCCGTCCGCCTTCACATTGATCGGCACCGACCAGGCGGGACGCAAGCTCGACAGCGCCGACAAGGTCACTGGCCGGGCCAAATTCACCATCGACCAGAATGCCCCGGACATGCTGACCGTGCTGGTGGCGCGCAGCCCGCGTTTCGGCGGCTCGGTCAAGAGCTTCGACGCCGCCGAGGCGCTGAAGATCAAGGGCGTAGTCGCCGTCAAGCAGGTGTCCAGCGGCATCGCCGTCTATGCCCGCGGCATGTGGCCCGCGATCAAGGGGCGCAAGGCGCTCCGGGTCGAATGGGACGACAGTGCTGCGGAGATGCGCGGTTCGGAGGATATGATCGCCGCCTATCTGGAGCAGACCCGCAAGCCGGGCGCTGTCCATCGCAAGGCGGGCAATGCCGATGCGGCGATCGCCGCCGGTGGGACGGTGATCGAGGCCGACTATGTCTTCCCCTATCTCGCCCATGCGCCGATGGAGCCGCTCGATGGCTTCATCATCTGGGACGGCACCACCGCGCGTGCGCGTTTCGGATCGCAGGGCCAGACATTCGATCAGGGCGCGATCGCCAAGGTGCTGGGCATCGCGACCGACAAGGTCGACATCGAGACGCTCTATGCCGGTGGCAGCTTCGGGCGCCGCGCCACGCCGACATCGCATCTCGCGGTCGAACTGGCGGAGGTGGCCAGGGCCATGCCGCCGGGGACTCCGGTCAAGCTCGTGTGGACGCGCGAGGACGATATCCATGGCGGCTATTATCGCCCGCTGATCGTCCATCGCCTGCGCGGCGCGGTGAAGGACGGGAAGATCAGCGGCTGGTCGAATACGATAATGGGCCAGTCCTTCATGATCGGATCACCCTTCGAAGCGATGGCCGCCCCGAATGGAATCGATGCGTCGATGAGCGAAGGCGCGAGCCAGCTGCTCTACGAGATCGCCGATTTCCAATGCGACGCGCATGTTGCCAAATCCCCGGTGCCGACATTGTGGTGGCGTTCGGTCGGCCACACCCATACGGGCTATGCGGTGGAATGCTTCGTCGATCAGTTGCTGATCGCCGCGGGCAAGGATCCGGTCGCCGGACGTCTGGCGATGATGGGCAAGAGCCCGCGCGCAGCGGCTGTACTGAAGGCCGTGGCGGAACTGGCGCGATGGAAGGGGCCCGGGGGCGCCAACGGCCGGGCCCGAGGCGTCGCGGTCGTCGAAAGCTTCAACAGCTTCGTCGCCCAGATCGCCGAAGTTTCGATCGACGATAATGGCGAGCCGAAGGTGCACAAGGTCTGGGCCGCGGTCGATTGCGGCGTCGCGGTCAATCCCGACGTGATCCGCGCCCAGCTGGAAGGCGGGATCGGCTATGCGCTGGGCCATGCCCTATATGCCGAAGTGCCGCTGGCGGAGGGCCTCCCCACCGTCTCCAATTTCAACGACTATCGTTCGCTGAGGATCAACGAGATGCCGGAGATCGAAGTGGCCATCGTCAAGTCCGCCGAGCCACCGACCGGGATCGGCGAGCCCGGCGTTCCGCCGCTGGCCCCGGCCGTCGCCAATGCCATGGCGGCACTTGGCCATAAGCGGCCGAGCCGCCTGCCGATGGTGCGGGCATGAGCGCCCGTCTCGCCGCCGTCGCAGCGCTCGCCGGGTTCGCGCTCGCAGGCGTCGGCATCGCCGCCGACAAGGCCCCGCCCGCTCCGGCCATGGCGACCGAGCTCAAGCCGCTGTCCGCCTTCCAGTCGATCGCGGATCGCAAGACGCGCTCGCTCGCGCTCTTCGCGGAGGTCGGGAAGGTCATCCAGCATCCTCGTTGCCTGAACTGTCATCCCGTCGGCGAACGCCCGACCCAGACCGATGCGATGCGCCCGCATATGCCGCTGGTCGTCCGCGGGGACGGCGGCATGGGCGCGACCGCCATGCGCTGCTTCACCTGCCACCATGATCGCAATTTCGAGCCGGCAGGCGTTCCCGGCAATCCGAAATGGCAGCTGGCGCCCGCCGAGATGGCCTGGGCCGGCAAGTCCCTCGGGGCGATCTGCGAACAGATCAAGGACAAGCAGCGTAATGGCGGCCGCGACATGGCCGCACTCGTCCATCACATGGCGGAGGACGAACTGGTCGGCTGGGGCTGGCACCCCGGCGGCAAGCGGAGTCCGGCACCGGGCAGCCAGGCGCAGTTCGGCGCCTTGTTCAAGGCCTGGGCCGATTCGGGGGCCTATTGCCCCTCGGCCGGCTAGAGTATCCGCGGATACTCTAGTCAGCGCGATAGGTGGCCAGTTCCTCGCTGACCCGGCCGGAACGGGCAATCTGCTCACGCTGTCGCGCCGCCGCCTCGTCATAGAAGAAGGGCAGGAAGGCATAGCGCTTGCCCCGCAGCACGGGCATCGCTTCGTGCAGCATGCCGCAGCCGAATATCACCGCCCCACCCGTGGGCGCGCGATAGCGGCGCGTCCCGAATTCGGGAAAGATCAGATCGCCGCCCTCATAGTCCTCGGCGTTGAGGTTGATCGTGCAGGCGAAGCGGCGATGGGCCGTTCCCGCCGCCGTATTGTCGCGATGCGCCCTGAAGAAGCCGCCATCGCCATCGCCATCATAGCAAGCGACGACATAGCGCTCTAGACGCGTGACCTGGAAGTTGAGGAAGCGTTCGATCAGCGGAACGAGACGTCGGCGGAAGCGAACCTGGATCTGCTCGCGCAGCATCTCGTCATCGCGGATGAACAGGTCGGATCGCCGCTTGACGCGGCTATCGGAATGACCGATAGCCGC
>SCUQ01000623.1 GCA_004297635.1 Rhizorhabdus sp.
GCTCTTCCGATCTCCGGCATGACCGCGCGGAAATGGTCGCAGGACATATCGAGGAATTCCAGCGCGCTGACGCTCGACCGCGGCGTGTTCGCGCTCGAGGACCCTGCGGCCATCGCGCGGTCGCTGAAGGCATCGGCCGAGCATAGCCAGCGCAGGCGGACCACGCCTTTCCGCTCGGCCATGTCCATGCTGACCTTCTACATCAACCGCGCGGGCGCCGACCTGCCGGACAAGCAGAAACAGATATTGGAGGCGGCGAAAGACGAACTGCGCAAGGCGTTCGGCAAGACCAAGCCCTAGGTCAGGCGGCCGTCATCGAGCCCGCCGCCTCGCGGGTCCGCTCCGTCAGCCAGGGCGTGATCCGCCGCAGCGCCTCCGCGACCAGTTCGGTCGACACGGCGAAGCTGAACCTTATGAAATGGCGACCGTCGACCGGATCGAAATCGATCCCTGGCGCGATCGCCACGCCGGTATCGAGCAGCAGGCGCTGGCAGAACGCCATGCTGTCGTCGGTCAGGTGGCGGACATCGGCATAGATATAGAAGGCGCCGTCGGGCGGCGCGATGCGGCCCAGGCCCAGGCGGGGCAGCGCTTCGAGCAACATCGCCCGGTTGCGCGCATAGGTTTCGACATGTCCATTCAGCTCGTCGCGGCAGTCGAACGCGACCAGGCCGGCATGCTGGGCGAGCGACGGCGGGGTGAGGAAGAGATTGCCCATGCGGGCCCGCGCCGCATCGATAAGGTCGGGCGGCACCAGCAACCATCCCAGCCGCCAGCCCGCCATGCTGAAATATTTCGAGAAGCTATTGATGATCAGCGCGTCGGGCGCGTCCTCGATCAGCGAGCGCGTCGCCGTGCCATAGCTGAGACCGTGATAGATCTCATCGGAGACGATGTGGATGCCGCGCTCCCTGCAGACCGCCGCGATGGCGCTGGCTTCCTCCGGCGCGATGATCGTCCCCGTCGGATTGGCGGGCGACGAGATGATCACACCGCGCGGCGGCGGATCGAGCGCGGCGAGCGCCGCGGCGGTGATCTGAAAGCGCTGCTCGGGTCCGCAGGCGAGCTCGACCGGATCGAGGTACAGCGCCTTGATCGTGTTGCGGTAGGCGACATAGCCGGGCCGCGCGAACGCCACCTGGTCGCCCGGCTCGAACAGGCACGACAGCGCCAGGACGAGCGCCGGGGAGGCACCGCAGGTGAGGATGATCCGCTCGGGATCGA
>SCUQ01000138.1 GCA_004297635.1 Rhizorhabdus sp.
GTCGATCACCACAAATGCGCCGCGCAGCTGCCGCGCGCCTATGCGGTGGTCAATCCGAACCGGCTGGATGAGGATGAGGGCGCCGCCCATGGCCATCTCGCCGCGGTCGGTGTCGCCTTTCTCCTCGGCGCGGCGCTGATCCGGGTGCTGCGCGCGCGGGGCTGGTTCGCCGGCCGGCCCGAGCCCCGACTGATCGAACTGCTCGATATCGTTGCGCTGGGCACCGTCGCCGACGTCGCCTCGCTGCGCGGGCTCAACCGTGCCTTCGTGGCCCAGGGCATCAAGGTGATGGCGAATCGCCGCAATGTCGGCCTTGCCGCGCTGATCCAGGCGGCGCGGCTGGAGCGGGCGCCGACCTGTACCGATCTCGGCTTCGCGCTGGGGCCGCGCATCAATGCGGGCGGCCGGGTGGGCAAGTCCGATCTCGGCGTACGCCTGCTCACCACCGAGGACCCCGAAGAGGCACGCATCATCGCCGCCGAGCTCGACCGCCTCAACGAGGAGCGCCGCGCGATCGAGAAATCGGTGCAGGAGGAGGCGGAACTGCTGGCGGAGCGCCAGTCGAACAGGTCGGTCGCGCTGGTCGCGGCGGGCGGCTGGCACCCCGGCGTGATCGGCATCGTAGCCGGCCGGCTGAAGGAGAAGCTCGGCCGCCCCGCGATCGTCGTGGCGCTTGATGGCGACGGGGTCGGCAAGGGGTCGGGCCGCTCGATCGGCGGGGTCGATCTCGGCGCGGCGGTGCTGGCGGCCAAGGATATGGGGCTGCTCGTCGCGGGCGGCGGCCATGCGATGGCGGCGGGGCTCACCGTCGGCCCCGGCGGAATCGACGCGCTGGCCGATTTCCTCGACGAACGACTCGCCGCCGATGTCGCGCGGTCGCGCGACGATCGCGCGCTGCTGCTCGACGCGGTGGTGGCGCCCGGCGGGGTCACGCCCTCGCTGGTCGAAGCGCTGGAGGCAGGAGGCCCTTATGGCGCGGGCTGGCCGGCGCCCCGCATCGCCGCGGGGGCGGTGCGGGTGATCAAGTCCGATGTGGTGGGGCAGGGCCATGTCCGTACCATCGTCTCGGGCCGCGACGGCCGTTCGATCAAGACGATCGCCTTCCGCGCGGCCGACAATCCGCTGGGACAGGCCCTGCTCGGCGCCGGCCCGGATCGCACCCTGTGGATCGCCGGCCGCCCGAAGATCGACGACTGGGGCAGCCGCCCCGCCGCCGAGCTTCATGTCGAGGATGCCGCCTGGGCGGACTGAGCGACCGAGGGAAATTTCCCGCGCCGCCTTGACCACCCGCCGCCGCTGCCCTAATCGGCCCGCCACAGCGCTACACGGCCCCATCGTCTAGCGGTCTAGGACGTCGCCCTTTCACGGCGAAAACACGGGTTCGAGTCCCGTTGGGGTCACCACCATCGCTCTTCCGCGACAGCGCCAAGCCTCCGGCCGATCAAAGATTTTATGCTTTCCTTATGCGCCGCGGCCCTAATCCCCGTGGCGCCTTAACGGGCCTTCGCTCTAGCTAGCCATCCGGACATCATCGTTCGGAGACCATCATGCAGGATCTTTGCTGGCTCGCCCTGATCGCCGCTCTGGCCGCGATCAGCCTGGGCTATATCCGCCTCCTCGGTAGGGCCTGATCGCCATGGGCATCGATCTCTGGCTGGGAGCCGCCACCGTGCTGGGGCTGCTCCTCTATCTCGTCGCCGTGCTGGCGCGTCCCGAACATTTCTGAGGCGTTGAGCGATGACCTTTTCCGGATGGGCGCTGATCCTCGCCTTCGTCATGATTTTGCTGCTGCTGACCCGGCCGATGGGGCTGTGGCTGTTCGCGCTCTATGAGGGGCGGCCGACGCCGCTCCACCGTCTGTTCGGGCCGGTGGAAACCGGCTTCTACCGGCTTGCCGGTATCGATCCGGCGGCCGAGCAGGGGTGGTGCCGCTACGCGGTGCATATGCTGCTGTTCAATCTCGGGCTGCTGCTGCTCAGCTATCTGATCCTGCGCACCCAGGCCTGGCTGCCGTTCAATCCGCGCGGCCTGCCCAATGTCGCGCCCGACTTCGCTTTCAACACCGCGATCAGCTTCGCCACCAACACCAATTGGCAGAGCTATGCGGGCGAAGCGGTGATGAGCCATTTCAGTCAGATGGTCGCGCTGACCGTCCATAATTTCACCAGCGCAGCGACCGGCATCGCGCTTGCCTTCGCGCTGTTTCGCGGTTTCGCGCGGCGCGAAGCCGCGACGGTGGGCAATTTCTGGGCGGATATGGTGCGGGTGACGCTTTATCTGCTGCTGCCGCTGTCGACCGTCTACGCCCTTGTCCTGATCGCCAATGGCGTGCCGCAGACGCTTGCCGCTTCGGTCGATGCCACCACGCTGGAAGGCGCGCGGCAGACGATCGCGCTCGGCCCCGTTGCCAGCCAGGAAGCCATCAAGATGCTCGGCACCAACGGCGGCGGCTTCTTCAACGCCAATTCGGCACATCCCTTCGAGAATCCGAATGCGCTGACCAATTTCGTCGAGATGCTCTCGATCTTCCTGATTGGCGTCGGGCTGACCT
>SCUQ01000139.1 GCA_004297635.1 Rhizorhabdus sp.
ATCAGCGCGACGCCGCCGGGGCCGAAGCCTTCATAGCGGATTTCTTGATAATTGGCCGCATCGCCGCCCGACGCCTTGTTGATCGAGCGCTCGATATTGTCCTTGGGCAGGCCTTCCTTGCGCGCGGTGATGACCGCCTGGCGCAGGCGGGCGTTCATGTTCGGATCGGGCAGACCCATCCGCGCGGCCACCGTGATTTCGCGGCTGAGCTTGGAAAAGAGCGCCGAGCGCTTCTTATCCTGCGCACCCTTGCGGTGCATGATGTTCTTGAATTTGCTATGTCCGGCCATTGCCGTCCTGTCCTGCGCTATCGTTGAATGGCGCGCTCTCTAGCCTTCCGGCTGGCCCGCGCGCAAGGTCAGTCGACGAACAGCAGCGCGGGTGTCTCGATGAGGCGCTTGAGCGCCTGGACGTAGCTGGCGGCATCCCAGCCGTCGACGACCCTGTGATCGCAGCTGATCGACAGGTTCATCAGCTTGGCGGCGACGACCTGCCCGTCGCGGAACACGGGGCGCTCGACCACCTTGTTCGGGCCGATGATCGCGACCTCGGGCCGGTTGATCACCGGGGTGGTGGCGATCCCGCCGAGCGGGCCCAGCGAGGTGATGGTCAGGGTCGAGCCGGAGAGTTCCTGCGACGTCGCCTTGCCGGTGCGCGCGGCGTCGGCCAGGCGGACGATCTCGGTCGCCAGCTGCCAGATGTTGAGGCTCTGCGCGTTGCGGATGACGGGCACCATCAGCCCGCCATCGGTCTGGGTGGCCATGCCGAGATGCACCGCGCCAGAGCGGGTGACGATGCCGGCTTCGTCGTCATAGCGGGCGTTGATCATCGGGAAGGCGGGCAGGGTCTTGCAGATCGCGGTGATCAGCAGCGGCAGCATGGTGAGCTTGGGCTTGGCGCCGCGCGTCGCATTGAGGTCGGCGCGCAGCTCCTCCAGCTTGGTGACATCGAATTCCTCGACATAGGTGAAATGCGGGATGGCGCGCTTGGAGGCCGCCATATTCTCGGCGATGCGGCGCCGCAGGCCGATCACCTTGATCTGCTCGTCGGCGCGGGCGCCGCCAGCGGCACGATAGCCGCCGCCGGCATTGTAGCTGAGGAAGGCGTCGAGATC
This sequence comes from Rhizorhabdus sp., assembly GCA_004297635.1. Classification (GTDB taxonomy): domain Bacteria; phylum Pseudomonadota; class Alphaproteobacteria; order Sphingomonadales; family Sphingomonadaceae; genus Rhizorhabdus. The sequence continues at coordinate 1,115 of SCUQ01000139.1, forward strand.
GGCATGGCGCACGCGGCCGTCCTCGGCGGTCTTCACCTGGGCAAGGTCGATGCCGAGATCCTTCGCGCGCTGGCGCACGGCGGGGGAGGCGAGTACGCGTTTGTGTTCCGCCGCGGGCCGCTCCGCAGCCGGCTCGGGCTTCGGTTCGGGGCTGGACTCAGGCTTCGCCTCGATGGGTTCGGGCACCGGATCGGGTTTCACCACCTGTGCGGCCTCATTAGGCGCCACCGGCACCGCAGGCGTCGGCTCGAGTTCGACCTCCGCATCGCCTTCGACCTCGATCACCGCGAGAATCGATCCGATCGCGATCATCTCGCCGGCCTCGCCTGCGATCTTCGTAATCTTGCCAGCGACCGGCGAGGTCATCTCCACCGTCGCCTTGTCGGTCATCACGTCGGCGAGCGGCGCGTCCTCCTCGACGACGTCACCCACCGCGACGTGCCAGTTGACGATCTCCGCCTCGGCAATGCCTTCACCGATGTCGGGGAGTTTGAAGCTGTAGGTTCCCATCTCGGATCAATCCTGCATCACGCGCTTGAGCGCTTCGGTCAGCCGCACCGGGCCGGGGAAATAAGCCCATTCGAGGCTATGCGGATATGGCGTGTCCCAGCCGGTCACGCGCTCTACGGGTGCTTCCAGCGAATGGAAGCAACGTTCCTGGACCAGCGCCGAAAGCTCGGCACCGAAGCCGCCAGTCTTGGTAGCCTCATGGACGACCATGCATCGGCCTGTCTTCTTGACCGACGCGACGATCGTGTCGATATCGAGCGGCACCAGCGTGCGCAGGTCGATCAGCTCGGCATCGATGCCGCTTTCCTCGATCACGCCATGGGCGACATGGACCATCGTGCCATAGGCCAGCACGGTCAGGTCGCCGCCCTCGCGGACGATCCGCGCCTTGCCCAGCGGCACCTTGTAATAGCCTTCGGGCACCGCGCTTTCGGCGAACTTGCTCCACGGCGAAACCGGGCGGTCATAATGGCCGTCGAACGGGCCGTTATAAATGCGCTTGGGTTCGAAGAAGATGACGGGATCATTATCCTCGATCGCCGCGATCAGCAGCCCCTTTGCGTCATAGGGGTTGGACGGGATCACCGTCTTGAGGCCGGCGACATGGGTGAACAGCGCCTCCGGACTCTGGCTGTGCGTCTGACCGCCGAAGATGCCGCCGCCGAACGGGGTGCGCACCGTGATCGGCGCGGTGAAATCGCCAGCCGAACGATAGCGCAGCCGCGCGGCCTCCGAGACGAGTTGGTCGAGTCCGGGATAGATATAGTCGGCGAACTGGATCTCGGGGATCGGCCGCAACCCGTAGGTCGCCATGCCGACCGCAACGCCGATGATGCCGCATTCGCTGA
>SCUQ01000140.1 GCA_004297635.1 Rhizorhabdus sp.
TGGGATCGGCGTTATAGACGCCATCGACCGACGTCCCCTTGAACAGCGCGTCGCAGCCCATCTCGGCGGCACGCAGGGCGGCGGCACTGTCGGTGGTGAAATAGGGGTTGCCGGTGCCCGCCGCGAAGATCACGATCCGGCCCTTCTGGAGATGCCGTTCGGCGCGGCGCCGGATGAAGGGCTCGCACACGGTCGACATCGGGATCGCCGACTGGACGCGGGTATCGACGCCGATCTGCTCCAGGGCATTCTGGACGGCCAGCGCGTTCATCACGGTGGCGAGCATGCCCATATAATCGGCGCTGGTGCGATCGAAGCCTTTGGCCGCCGCGGCCAGGCCCCGAAAAATATTGCCGCCGCCGACGACGAGGCACAATTCATACTGGGCGGCAACATCGGCGATTTCGCGGGCAACGCGGGCAACCGTCTCTGGATCGATGCCGAACTGGCCCTGTCCCATCAGCACCTCGCCCGACAGCTTCAGCAGGATTCGTTTGAAGCGCGGGCGTTCCATAAGCTCAGGGCACTCTAATCGGCGGGCGTGGCGGGCACCTTAGGGACAGGTTGCGAGCCTGCCAAGCGCCCATAAGAAAAGGCCCGTCCTTCCAGCGCAAGCCGGAAGGACGGGCCTGTCTGAAGCGGATCAGCCCTGGGCGGCCGCCGCGACCTCGGCTGCGAAGTCGCTGACTTCCTTCTCGATGCCTTCGCCGAGCTGGAAGCGGACATAGTCCTTCAGCGTGATCGAACCACCGGCTGCCTTGGCGGCGTTGGCGACGACCTGCGCGATCGGGGTCTTGTTGTCGATCACGAACACCTGGCTGAGCAGGGCGTTCTCCTTGCGGAATTTGGCAACCGCGCCCAGCACCATCTTCTCGATGATCTCGGCGGGCTTCCCCGATTCCGCGGCCTTCTCCGCCGCGATCGCGCGCTCGCGCTCGACGACGGCCGGGTCCAGCCCGTCCTCGGTCAGCGCCTGGGGGAAGGCGGCGGCGATGTGCATGGCGATCTGCTTGCCGACCGCTTCCATATCGGCGACCGGGGCATCGCCCTCCAGCGCGACGAGCACGCCGATCTTGCCGAGGCCCGGCGCGGCGGCATTATGCACATAGGGTACGACGGTGCCCTTCGACACCTCGACCACCTTCGCGCGACGCAGCGTCTGGTTCTCGCCGATCGTGGCGATGTTCGCGGTCAGCTTCTCGGCCACCGTGCCGCCACCGGGATAGCCGGCTTCGGCCAGCTTCGCGACATCGCTGCCGGTCTCCAGCGCAAGGCCGGTCACGGTGCGGACGAAATCCTGGAACTGCTCGTTCTTGGCGACGAAGTCGGTCTCGCTGTTGACCTCGACGGCAGCACCCTTGGTGCCCTGGACGGCGACGCCCACCAGACCCTCGGCCGCGGTGCGGCTCGACTTCTTGGCGGCGGTGGCAAGGCCCTTGGTGCGCAGCCAGTCGATCGCGGCGTCCATGTCGCCGTTGGTTTCGGTCAGCGCCTTCTTGCAATCCATCATGCCGGCGCCCGATTTCTCGCGCAGCTCTTTCACGGCAGCAGCGGTAATCTCCGCCATATTCTTCTTCCTTCTTGCTTACGGGACGGGGGAAGGAGCGTCGCCACCCCTACCCCCGCGCGTTCTCGGTCGAAGCCGAGACATGTTCATGACACCGGCCCGGAAGAGCCGGTGGCCGATCAGTTCGCCAGCGCTTCCTCGACGGGCGGCTCGGCAGCCGCGCCGAGATCCTCGCCACGGGCCTGGCGCGCTTCGACATTGCCGCGGGTCGCCGCTTCAGCCAGCGAATCGCAGTAGAGCCGGATGGCGCGGGCGGCGTCGTCATTGGCGGGCACCGGGAAGGCGATGCCGTCTGGGCTGACGTTCGAATCGAGGATCGCGACGACCGGAATGCCCAGCGTGTTGGCTTCCTTGATGGCCAGCTCTTCCTTGTTGGCGTCGATCACGAACATCACGTCCGGGATACCGCCCATGTCGCGGATGCCGCCGAGCGACAGCTCGAACTTGTCGCGCTCACGGGTGAGCTGGAGGACTTCCTTCTTGGTCAGGCCGTGGGTGTCGCCCGACAGCTGCTCCTCGAGCGCCTTGAAGCGCTTGATCGACATGGAGATCGTCTTCCAGTTGGTGAGCATGCCGCCCAGCCAGCGATGGTTGACATAATGCTGGCCCGAACGGCGAGCCGCCTCGGCGATCGGCTCCTGCGCCTGGCGCTTGGTGCCGACGAACAGGACCTTGCCGCCATTCTGGACGGTCTGGTTCACGAACTCGAGAGCGCGCGCGAACATCGGCACGGTCTGGGAGAGATCGATGATGTGGATGCCGTTGCGATCGCCGAACAGATACGGCTTCATCTTCGGATTCCAGCGATGCGTCTGGTGGCCGAAATGTGCGCCGGCGTCGAGCAACGCCTGCATGGAGACGGTGGGAGCCGCCATAGGATTTTCTCCTTACCCGGTTGAACCTCTGCGGGGCGGGAACCGGGAAACCCGGCACCGGATTATGTGCCCCACATGTGGAATGTCGGCGCCTTTATGCGAGCCGATCGGCAAAATCAAGGGTTGACAGGCTGGAACAAATAAAGAACATACGGAACATAACCGGATCTGATGCGCTTGACCGGCATATTTAGGCCGATGCACCGGAGACGGACGACAAGGGAATCAGACGATGCTCCAGCTTCTTTCCTTCGCTATGTTCGCAGCTGTTCTAATGATGTCGATCGCGGTCATCGTCGCCACGGTGCGCGCCGAACGGACCCATATCCTCCGGGCGCTCGGCATTGCTCCCGCCGTGCTCCCGCCGCTTCATCCGACGGGCGAGCGCCGGATCCGGATCATTCGCCAACCGGAGTTCCGGCCGGCACCGCGACCGTT
>SCUQ01000141.1 GCA_004297635.1 Rhizorhabdus sp.
CCTATGAGGACGGCATCGAATGGGCCGTCAAGGAAGCCCAGCTCCCCGAGAACGTCGATCCGACCGATCCCAAGATCGACGATCCCGAGGCGCGTCACCGGATGGTCAAGGCGTTCGAACATGGGCTGAGCAAACCGGTCGGCCATGTGCTGCCGATCCAGCGCTGGCAGGCGGCGCAGGCGCCCGAGCCGCGGCGCTGGCGCTCCGAGCGTTGGCAGGTGCGACGTGGCAAGCTGTTCGTCATGCCGGGCGACGCCGCGATCGGCTATCGGCTGCCGCTCGGCTCGCTGCCTTATGTGCCGAAGTCGGACTATCCCTATCTCCATGTCCAGGACACGACCGAGCTGCGCGGCCCGCTGCCCGATTTCGAGGCGGAACGGAGCGAGGCGCTGGCGCAGCGGTCGGAGGCGGTCGCGCCGGTCGTGGGCGGTGCCACCGCACAGGAGCGGCAGGAGCAGACCATTATCGAAGGCGCGGTGCGCACCGCGATGACCGCCGAGGCGCGCGGCGACCATATCTCCGTCTTCCTGCCGCCGACCGAGAAGCTGGAGGATTATCTGGAGCTGGTCGCCGAGATCGAGGCGACTGCCGCCCGCACCCGCATGCCGGTGCGGATCGAGGGCTATGGCCCGCCGCCCGACCCTCGCCTCAATGTCCTCAAGGTGACGCCCGATCCCGGCGTGATCGAGGTCAACGTCCAGCCCGCCGGAAGCTGGGCGGAGACGGTCGACATCACCACCGGCCTTTACGAGCTGGCCCGTGACACCGGGCTCACCGCCGACAAGTTCATGATCGATGGACGCGCGATCGGCACCGGCGGCGGCAACCATATCGTGCTGGGCGGCCGATCGGTGAACGACTCGCCCTTCATCCGCCGTCCCGACATGCTCAAGAGCTTCGTGCTCTACTGGCAGCGCCACCCGTCGCTCAGCTATCTTTTCTCCGGGCTGTTCATCGGGCCGACCAGCCAGGCGCCCCGGATCGACGAGGCCCGCCATGACGGGCTCTACGAGCTGGAAATCGCGCTGGCGCAGGTGCCCGCGCCGGGCGAGGGCGATCCGCCGCCGCCCTGGGTGGTCGACCGGCTGTTCCGCAACCTGCTCGTCGACGTCACCGGCAACACGCACCGCACCGAAATCTGCATCGACAAGATGTTCTCGCCCGACGGCCCCACCGGGCGGCTCGGCCTACTCGAATTCCGCGGTTTCGAGATGCCGCCCGAACCCAAGATGAGCCTCGCGCAGCAATTGCTGCTCCGGGCGCTCACCGCCTGGTTCTGGCGTGAGCCGCAGCGGGGCGGGCTGGTGCGCTGGGGCACCGCGCTCCACGATCGCTTCCTGCTGCCGCATTTCGTCTGGTCCGATTTCATGGACGTGCTCTCGGATCTGGGCAACGCCGGCTATGTGTTCGATCCCGCCTGGTTCGAGGCGCAGCGCCAGTTCCGCTTCCCCGTCCACGGCACCGTTTCGGCCGGGGGTGTGACGCTGGAAATCGCCCATGCGCTCG
>SCUQ01000142.1 GCA_004297635.1 Rhizorhabdus sp.
GGGCCGCGACGCTATGGGCGGACCTGCTCACCCGCCATGGGGCGATCGATCTCCACGCCTTTCCCGGCACCAGCTGGACGGCGATCTGTTGCATCGACGATGGCTATGGCGGCGATGCCGACCCCATGCTGGGGGGTGAACTGGTCTTCCTCGATCCCCGCTATCCGGAGGTGCGGACACGGACCCCCGAGCTGCGCACCCGCCGCCAAGACGGCAGCGCCGACCAGCATGAGGTGCGGCTGCGCGCCGCAAGCGGGCAGATCGTCATGTTCCCGTCCTGGCTGATGCACGGTGTGCGCCCGTTCGGCGGCGGCGGTTCGCGCATCTCGATCGCGATGACCTTCCGCGCGGATCGGCTGCGCTGATGGAACCGCTGGTCGCCGCGATGTTCGAGACGCCGCTGATCGTCGACATGCTGCCCGATTACGCCGCGCTCAATGCGCGGCTGGCCGAGGCGATCCGCGCCCGCCGAGCGCAGGATCCGGCGGGCATCAGCCGGTCGAACCGACTCGGCTGGCATAGCGACACCGCGATGGCGTCATGGGGCGGCCCCGCGATCCGCCCGCTGCTCGAGCGTGCCGTCGCCAATGCCAATGCGCAGACCATCGACATCCGCCCCGCCGGCGCAACGCCGTTCGGCTGGCAGGCCGAAGCCTGGGCCAATGTCACCGGCCGGGGGGCGTCGAACCAGCTTCACTGCCATGTCGGGGCGTTCTGGGCGGCGGTCTATTATGTCGACGACGGCTATGGCGGGTCGGCCGACGCGGCGCTGGGCGGCGAACTGGTGCTCGAAGACCCGCGCATGCCGGCGATCCTGTCGGAGGACCCGAACCTGCGGCTGCACGCCCGGCCCGACGATCCGCTGCCCGAGCCCGAACAGCACATCCGGCCGCGATCGGGCCAGCTGCTGATGATCCCCGGCTGGCTGCGCCATGGCGTCAGGCCCTATCTGGGCGATGGGCAGCGCATCTCGATCGCGATCAATCTCACCGCAATTCGCCCGATGGCCTGAATTTGCTGACGGGGCTGAGTTCCGGTGGTTGCCAGCAGCACCCCGGCATGGCTAGGGGCACATCATTGAAGGACAGGAGAACGCAGATGGTCGATCAGGGGATGGCGAAGAAGATCGCCGAAGGTGAAGGGTTTATCGCGGCGCTCGACCAGAGCGGCGGATCGACCCCCAAGGCGCTCAAGGGCTATGGCATCGAGGATGGTGCCTGGGGTTCCGAGGAAGAGATGTTCGGGCTGATCCATGCGATGCGTGCCCGCATTATCACCTCGCCCGCCTTCACCGGCGACAAGGTGATCGGCGCGATCCTGTTCGAGCGGACGATGGACGGCCAGGTCGACGGCAAGCCGACCCCGCAGGCGCTGATCGAGCGTGGCGTGGTACCCTTCATCAAGATCGACAAGGGGCTGGAGGACGAGAAGGACGGCGTCCAGCTGATGAAGCCCAATCCCGGGCTAGACACGCTGCTCGCCCGCGCCCGCGCGCTGGGCGTGTTCGGGACTAAGGAGCGTTCGGTGATCAACCTCGCCAACCGCGCCGGTATCGCCGCGGTGGTGAAGCAGCAGTTCGAGGTCGGCCAGCAGGTTCTTGCCGGCGGGCTGATGCCGATCATCGAGCCCGAGGTGAACATCAAGAGCCCCGAGCGCGCCGAGGCCGACCAGATTCTGCTCGAGGAACTGCTCATCGCGTCGAGCGCCTTGAGC
>SCUQ01000143.1 GCA_004297635.1 Rhizorhabdus sp.
GGACATCGTCGCCCAGCGCCGCGCGCACCGCGATCTCCGAAAAGGCCAGCCGGGTCGAAAGATGGAAGCCCAGCGTCCGTTCGCCATCGCCCGTGCCCCGGCCATCGCCGCTCTCATGGAGGACGAGCCCCGTGATCTGCGTGCCGAGCAGCTGATCGATCGACAGGCCGAAGACGGCCGGAATTTGCGGCGATATATAGCTGATCAGCCCGCGCTCATCCGTTTCCCAGAACCAGCCGCGGCCGCTCTCTTCGAACTCGCTGAGCAGCACCGAGGCCTTGAGCGCCGCCGTCGCGTTCGCCAGCCATCGGCGCGAGGCGACATAGCTACGCTCGGAGATTCCGCCGAGCGCGATGACGCCGATGCCCAGCAGCGGCAATAGCATAACCAGCGTCGCCCATTGGCCGAGCGCCACCGCAGCGGTGATCGACAAGGTCAGCCAAAGCGCCAGCGCCGCGGTCGGCACCGGCGCGAACACCAGAGTCGTGATCACCAGCAGTGCCGAATAGGCGATCGCGGCGATCGGCCAGTGCACCGACGTCATATCGCTGGCGGCGCCCAGCATCCACACCGACCAGCCAATGCCCTGGATCAGGCCCAGCAGCGCGATGATGCTGTGCATCTGCTCGGAACTGCCGTGCCCGGCCCGGCTGCGATAGGCGAGCAGCCTGACCAGCCCACCCATCGCCAGCATCCCCAGCAACGGCCCGGCAATCAGCCAGAAGGCCGTGCTGCCTGGAGCCGGCGAGCGGATCAGCCAGAGGCCCGCCGCGACCGTGACATTGGCCAGCAGGAGCATCGGCGCGGCATCGATCACCATGCGGACGCGGTTGGCGACCGACTGGCGATCATGGACATCCCCGCGCGGAAACAGCCCGCGCAGGAACCGCACGCCCTTGCCATCCGTGTCGCCTTTGGCCTCGATCGCCAGGGCCGATCTACCACGCACCCGCCGCATCCGGCGAAACTCCTCGATACCGGACATCCGAATCGCCGCCGCCCCCATGACGGAACGGCATCCGGATCCCCGATTCGGGGCTTAACCCAAGCTGCTTAATTTCGTTTGAACTTCCCCGTCGATCACGCTGGCGCGCAGCAACCAGCGTCGATCGCCCTCGAGCCCCAGCGCCGTGAGGGTACCGCTGCGATAGGCGCCGGTGTCGATACCCATGCGGTTGGGCTGGATATCGGGTTCGGTGCTGATCGAATGACCATGGACGATGAACGCGCCGTGATCGCCGCGATGCTCCAGGAATTCGTGGCGAATCCAGCGCATGTCGGTCGGATCCTGCTCCTCCAGGGCCACGCCGGGCCGCACGCCGGCATGCACGAAGACATAGTCGCCGAAACGGATCGCGTCGGGCAGATTGTCGAGGAACAGGCGGTGCCGCTCCGGAATATACTGGCGCAGCGTCTCGACCGGGGGGAGCTCGTCGCCCAGCGTGGCGACGGGCACGCCATAGCTGGCCAGCGTCTCGTAGCCGCCGAATTTCAGCCACAGATTCTGGCTGCGATCCTCCAGCGGGTCCATCGCCCGCATCATCGCTTCCTCATGATTGCCCATCAGCACATGGAAGGTAGCGAAGCCCGGCAGGCCGCTGATCGCATATTCGACCGTCTCCGCCGAATAGGGGCCGCGATCGACCAGGTCGCCGAGCAGGACGACATGATTGTCGGCCTGCGCCCGCGCGCCGATATCGTCGCGCACATGGGCCAGCAGCGGCAGCAGCAGATCGAGCCGGCCATGGACGTCGCCGACGGCATAGACACGCTGTCCGGACGGGATTTGCGGTCGGGGCGCGTCTCCGCGCCGCTGCGTCAGCGTGTTCATCCGCTGCCGCCAGCCCCGATCGGCTCCCTGATCTGCTCCCGGTTGGTTCAAAATATCGTCTCCGAACGGATAAATATGGCGCTCCCCTGCCGGATTGGCAATGCGAGCCGCCGAAGCGCCATGGGCAAAGTTCGAGCAGCCGGGTGATTCATATCACCGCACCGTGGGCGAAAGCGCCATCTAGAAGGTTGAAACCCGGCCCCTGTATCGTCATAGAGCAGCCGATCTACCATGACGTTAAACGCACCCATCCCGTCCCGCACATCGCCATCCCCGGAAAGGTCGCTGCTCCGCTCGGTCGTGGCCCGTGCCTGGCGCTGGTGGCATGACCGGCGCACAGGCGGCCGCCGTGACGAAGTGCCGCTGGCGCTCCGTCCCTTTTCCTTCTGGCCTGGCCAGACCAGCGCGCTTTCGGGCGAAGGCGGCAGCGAGCCCAGTCTGGTGCCCGGCTATGCCTTCCACACCGACTATGTTCCGTCGACCGGCGGCCGGCTGAGCTACCGCATCCGCCTGACCGGACTGAACGGCACCACCGGCCAGTTGATGATCAATATCAACGGCATCACCGAATATGGCGAGTCGGTCTCTCCCAAGGTGATCGCACTGCCGATCGACAAGCTCGTGGCCGACGGCGGCGACGTCGAAGTGTCCAAGCTGGGCGCGCCGGGCCACAGCTACGCGATCATGGGCACGCTGACCGAAGATTCGGATGCCCGCGCCGAACGGATCGAGATCAGCCTGACCGGCGGCGACAGCAGCGATGCGCTGCGCGCGCGCTATGACGCGGCCCGCCGCGAATTTCTGTCGGCACCCGGAAAGGGGCCGCTGAAGAAGCTGATCGTTCAGCGCCGCGCCACGCTGGCCCAGCCGATCTCGCAGATGTGCACCGCGGCGCAGCTCGCCGAGCCGGTCTATGCCGAATGGTGCCATCGCATGGCCAATGTTCCCACCCGCCATCGCAAGCAGTGGGAGTTCGTCTTCATCCTGCGCGCGCTGGAATATTATGGCGCGCTGGCGCCCGGCAAGCGCGGACTGGGCTTCGGCGTCGGGATCGAGCCGCTGTCATCGATCTTCGCGGCCAATGGCTGCGAGGTGGTCGCCACCGACCTGGCGGCCGATGATGATCGTGCCCAGGTGTGGAACAACACCGACCAGCTCGGTTCCAACCTGCGGCAGATTCACAATCCGCATCTCTGCGACGAGGCCACCTTCTTCGAGCGGGTCCGCTATCGCGCGGTCGACATGAATGCGATCCCCGCCGACCTGGTCGATTTCGACTTCACCTGGTCGTCCTGCGCCTATGAGCATCTCGGATCGATCGAAGCCGGGCTCGCCTTCTTCGAGAATTCCGTCAGATGCCTCAAACCCGGCGGCATCGCTGTCCACACCACCGAACTCAACCTCAGCTCGAACGGCACGACCCTGGACAAGGGCGGAACCGTGATCTTCCGGCGCCGCGATTTCGAAGCGCTGGCCGAACGGCTGATCGCGGATGGCCATGAGGTCATGCCGATCACGTTCGACAGTGGCGACAGCGACCTCGACCGCTTCATCGATCTTCCCCCTTATTCGAGCGATCCGCATCTCAAGCTGCAGCTGCTCCGCTGGGTCTCGACGTCCTTCGGTATGATCGTACGAAAAAAGGCCTGAAACCTTAAAGGCATTGCGGCCGTAGCTCCGTCAAAGGAACAGAAGCCGCGACCAATTGTTGCATCGCCACAATTTGGCTATTGCAACATATGCAAGCCTGTATATTTTCCACCCACGCGGCGGGGCCAGGGAGACGAGCGTGATAACACACGACATCCGGTCCAATGCGACCACACAGGTACTGCTTGAACGCGGCCGCGAAGTCATCAGGGCCGAGATCGACGCCCTCATCCAGCTTGAAGCCTTTCTCGACGAGAATTTCTCGGCGGCGATCCATATGCTGGACGCGACACGAGGCCGTATCGTCGTTACCGGCATGGGCAAGTCGGGTCATATGGCCCGCAAGATCGCCGCGACCTTCGCCGCGACCGGCTCGCCCGCCATCTTCATCCATCCGGCCGAAGCCGCCCATGGCGATCTCGGCATGGTGCAGGAAGGCGATACGCTGATCGTTCTGTCCAATTCTGGCTCGACCCCGGAATTGACCCCGTTGATGCAGCATTGCCGCAGCCTCCGTATCCGGATCATCGGCGTGGCATCGCGGCTGGATTCGCCGGTCATGCAGGCCGCCGACATCAAGCTGCTGATTCCGCAGGTGCGTGAAGCCTGCCCCAGCAATATCGCGCCGACCAGTTCGACCGCGATCATGCTGGCGCTGGGCGATGCGCTGGCGATGGCGCTGATGGATCTGCGCTGCGTGGAGCGGGACAGCCTGAAGCAGCTGCATCCGGGCGGCGCGATCGGGCTGCGGCTGATGGCGGTAAGCGAAATGATGCACAGCGGCATGAGCATGCCGCTTGTCCGTCCCGAAACGCCCATGCGCGACGTGATCATGACGATGACGTCGATGGGCTTCGGCGCAGCCGGTGTCGTCGCCGAGGATGGCAGGCTCGTCGGGGTCATCACCGACGGCGATCTTCGCCGCCATGTCGGCGATCTCGGCGATGGCCATGCCGCCGACGTCATGACGCGGAACCCGAAGACGGTGCCGATCGACATGCTCGCCGAAGATGCCCTGATGATCATGAACGACTGCAAGATCACGACCGTCTTCGTGATGGAGGATCAGCGCCCCGATTTCCCGGCCGGCATCGTCCATATCCATGATTTCGTGCGCTACGGCCTGAGCTGAGGCGATCGTCACTGCCATGGCCGACGTCGCGGTCATCATTCCCGCGCGTTACCAGTCGTCGCGCTACCCGGCCAAACCGCTTGCCCCGCTTGTCGGTGCCACAGGCATCGCCAAACCGCTGATCCAGCGAAGCTGGGAATGTGCGACCGCGATCGTCGATCCCGCCTCGATCTGGGTCGCCACCGACGACGACCGCATCGCCGATGTGGTGCGCGGCTTTGGCGGTCAGGTGGTAATGACCGCCGAGAGCTGCGCCAACGGCACCGAGCGCTGTGCCGACGCCATCGCGCGGCTCGGCATCGATCCGGCGGTCGTCGTCAATCTGCAGGGCGACGCGCCGCTGACCCCCGTGCATGTCGTCACCGCGTTGATCGACGCGCTCGGCTCAGCTTCTGACATCGCCATGACAACGCCGGCGATCCGGTGCGCCCAAAGCACTTACGCCCACCTTGTCGGCGATCAGGCCCAGGGCCGGGTCGGCGGCACGACCGTCGTCTTCGGCGGCGACAATCGGGCGCTCTATTTCTCCAAGCGGGTGATCCCGCACCTCCCGCCCGAACAGGCCGCACTGCCCTTTCCGCCGGTGCATCTCCATCTCGGCGTCTATGCCTATCGGCCCGATGCGTTGCGCCGCTATGTCGCGCTGGGGCCGAGCGAACTGGAAGCGCTGGAAGGGCTTGAGCAGCTTCGCTTCCTCGCCGGAGGGGTCGCGGTCGGGGTTGTACCGTTTGATCCGATCGGCTGGGACGCGATCGAGCTCAACAATCCGAGCGACGTGGCGCCGATCGAAGCCATCCTCAAAACCCGCGGCATCGAATAAGACAGCGCATGGCCGGATCGATTCTGCGTTCACTCCTGGCGCCATGGTGGGCGGCGCAGCTGCTCACCGGCGCGAAATCCTTTCTCGATAATCCACTGATCGGATCGGACCGGCTCAACCGCCGCGGCCTGCATGCCGGCCGGGTCAGGCTCGCTTATGCCCTTGCCGAGCGCCGCCGGAGGCGGATGGCCTCCGCACTCGATCCGGCCGATCGCGCCGCATTCGAGCGCGACGGCTTCGTGGTGAAGCGCGATTTCCTGCCCGCCGATGTCTTCGCCGCACTGCGCGAGCAGTTGCTTGGCTGGGCGGGGCCGGCGCGCGAGATGGTGCAGGGCGACACCATAACGCGGCGCTATGCAGCGGATCCCGAGATGTTCCGCGCGGTGCCGGCAATGCGGCGTTTCGCGCGCGATCCGCGCTGGCAGGCGCTGGCGCGCTATGTCGCCAGCTTCGATGTCGAACCGCTGCTCTACGCCCAGTCGATCCTCAGCCACCGCCGCGCGTCGGCACCCGATCCGCAAACCGCCCTTCATGCCGATACCTTCCATCCGACCATGAAGGCCTGGCTGTTCCTGGAGGATATCGGTCCGGACGATGGACCGCTCACCTATGTTGCCGGCTCGCATCGGCTGACCGATGAACGGATCGCATGGGAGCAGCGACGCAGCGTGGCGGTGCGCCGCGAGGGCGACTTCCTGTCTGCGCGCGGCTCTTTCCGGATCGAGCGGGCGGAGCTGCCCAGTCTCGGCCTGCCGCCGCCGACCGCCTTCGCCGTGCCCGCCAATACCCTGGTCGTCGCCGACACCTTCGGCTTCCACGCCCGCGCGATGAGCGCCCGGCCGACCACGCGGATCGAACTTTTCGCCTATAGCCGGCGCAATCCCTTCCTGCCCTTTGCCGGGCTCGATCCCTGGAGCCTGCCGGGGATAGCCGAGCGGCGCGTGCCCCTGCTGTGGCTGACCCACGACATCTACCGGCGCTGGATCGGCCAGCCCTGGGCGAAAGCGGGACGCAAAAAGCCGGGCGAGGAATGAGCCGCGCCATTGCGATGACCGGGTTTGAACCCTAAGGGGCGGCGATGGACGCAGCCACCCAGGACCCTATCCGCGATCTCGACCCGTTCGGATTCATGGACGGCCAGGCCAGCGCCATCCGGCCGCTGGGCGGCAACAAGCCCAGCCTCGATCCGCGCTATGTGTTCCACACGCCCTATGTCGAGTTTCGCCCCGGACGGGTGATGTTCACCGTCCGGTTCGACCAGCTCCGCGCTACCTTCGGCGAGCTGCGGGTCAACATCAACGCCTTCATCCCCGGCAGCGGTCGCGATGCGATCTTCGTGACCTCGGCGCGCATACAGCTCGGCGACAGCATCGCCGCCGAACGCGGCCTGTCGATCGCGTTCATGACCGTCGCGGGCGCGACCTATGCCGCCTATGGCTATTGTACCGAGGGCACCGACGCCCAGGCTACCGGGCTGTCTATCCATGCCGAACAGATCGAAAGCAGCGATGATCCCGCCCTTCAGCAGCCGCTGCTGCCGACCCGGCTCAACGCCCCGGCGCTTCTGGCATCGGCCAGACTGGTCGAGACATCACCGGTCTCCTTCCAGGACCCGGTATCGCAGCTGATGACCGCCGGGCAGCTTGCCGAGACACCCGCGCAGGGATGGCTGTCGGCGCTTTCCCGGCGCCCGCGCGACGAGCCGGCGCAGTGGCGCCTGGCCTTCCTGGCACAGGCGCTGGATCGCTATGGTGCGCTTCAGCCAGGCGCGCGCGGGATCGGCTGGGGCGCGGAGAGCCGCGCGCTCGCTCCCGTCTTCGCCAGGGCGGATGTCGACGTGATCCTGGCCCATTCCCCGGCCGAGACCGGCGCCATGCCTTCCTGGGCCGCGATCAGCTGCTCGGCGCTCGACGCTGAGCCCGGCCCTGACGGCAGCTGGCCGGAAACCCTCCTTTCGCTCGCCGATCTGCCGGCCGACCAGCGTGGCTATGACTTCCTCTGGTCGATCGGCGAAGTCGAACAGGGCCATGCGGCCGGAAGCAGCGCCAACCATCTCGTGGAACTGATGTCGGTGCTGCGCCCCGGCGGCTGTGCCGTTCATATCTTCGACCTTGCCGCGGGTCAGAATGCCGGTGCCGCGCTTCCGCGGCGCGAGGTCGAGCGGCTCGCCGTGATGATGCTGTCGCGCGGCTTCTCGGTCGCCCAGCTCAACTTTGCCGACCTTGCCGAGCGGAACGGCGCGGTCCCCTTCGCGCTGATCGTCCGTAAGGACTGAGAAGGACCGATCGGCAAGG
>SCUQ01000610.1 GCA_004297635.1 Rhizorhabdus sp.
CAGCTATTTGGAGGCACGGAGTTTCATCTCGAGCGCCGTATCGATGAGCGGCGCCGCAACGCTGGAAACACACCGTGTCTCGCGGTCGCATGAGACTTTGGCCCGCTTGTAGAAGCGGCCCGAAGCTATTATTCTAACGAATATTGTAAATATGAGGAAGAGGACCGTGCGATGAGCGAGGCATCCGACATCCGGTTTCCGACGAACGTGATCCGTGACGATTATATTCCGAAGGAGGATTATTTCAGTCGCGAGTTCATGCAACTCGAAGAGGAAAGACTTTGGCCCAAAGTGTGGCAGATCGCTTGCCGGCTAGAAGAAATTCCCAACCGCGGTGATTATGTCACCTACGATATCGTTGACGACTCGATCATCGTGGTCCGTACCGATGCCGATACGGTTAAGGCCTATCACAATGTCTGTCCGCACCGGGGTCGGCGGCTTACCGATGGCTGCGGTCACGCTACGCAGATCGCATGCCGCTTTCATGGATGGCGCTTCGATCTTGATGGTAGGAATATCCGTATCGTCGACCCTCAGGATTGGGGCGATCGGCTGGCGGCTGGCGAGGTCGACCTCAAGCCCGTCCGCGCCGAGACATGGGGTGGCGCGGTCTGGATCAATATGGATCTGGATGCGGAATCACTGCTCGATTTCCTGAAGCCAATGCATGAATATGTGGATAAATTCGAATTCGAGAAGCTGCGCTATCGCTGGTATAAGACAGTGATCATGCAGGCAAACTGGAAGGTTGTTGCCGAATTTTTCAATGAGTTCTACCACGTTCAGCAGGCTCATCCTCAGCTCTTGGCTTTTACTGACGATTATTCGAAGAGCGGTGGCTTCGGACGACATGGCATGATGTGGTTCGCCGCCGAGGGCGCGGTGCCTTTCAAGCGCTCGCCTCGACTGACGCCTAAGGACGAACCCGATTATCGCAACTTCGTCCTCGATTTTGTCGAGCAATATAATCGCGACCTTCAAGCCATGGTGACTCCGCGCAACTATGAGGCGTCACAACGCCTCCGGACCGAGGTGTCGGCCGACGCAGAGCCGGGCGAGGTGCTCGCCAAATGGGTGCAATTCCAAATCGAGGCCGCCGAGGCAGACGGTGCAGGTTGGCCGAAGGATCTAACACCGGAATATATGGAGAAATCAGGTCTCGACTGGCACGTCTTTCCAAATACGATTTTCCTTCATGGAACCGTGGATGGCGTGCTTTGGTATAGAGTTCGGCCAAATGGCCATGACCCCGAAAGCTGCATCTTCGACATCTGGTCCTTGCAACGTTACGGCGAGGGCAAGGAGCCCAAGCTGGTCCGCGAATTCTACAAGGATTGGCGCGATACCGAGTGGCCCAAAATTTACGAGCAGGACTTCATAAACATACCCGAGGTTCAGAGGGGGATGCGTTCCCGCGCCTTTAGAGCTGCCCGACCGAACCCGGTTCAAGAGCAGGCTATCGTCAATTTCCACCGTCAGTTACGCCAGTTCATGGGACAGGGGGACATCCCGGACGATGGGAGCCGCCAGCGCGGGGAGCACGCTCAGGCGGCGGAATAGAATAGGTTTGTTCTTCTGGGCAATGGCAGCCCGAGCCCCGCGTCCCCAGACGATTAGGAATTTCCCAGATGAGCATTTCCTACGACGCCTATCGGCTGATCCATGTTTCGCGCGATGGCTCGATCTTGACGCTGACGATGGACCATCCACCGATGAACGCGGCGACATTCGAGCTACACGACGAATTATCCCGCATCTTTTACGATGTCGCGCGAGATGATCCCGACGTCGTAATTCTCACAGGCGCTGGGCGGGCATTTTCGGCGGGCGGCGATCTTGACGAGATGTTGGGGAACACCGACCGGCCCAGTCGGATGGCTGAGATGATGGTCCGCGCCCCGCACGTGGTCCATTCCATACTTGCCCTCGATGTGCCGTTGATCGCGCGGGTCAACGGCCACGCAATGGGGCTTGGCGCAACGCTGGCGCTATTGTGCGATGTCGCGATCATGGTCGACTCCGCCAAGATTGCAGATCCGCACGTGAATATGGGGCTGTCTCCGGGTGATGGTGGTGCTTTTCTATGGCCGCTCGTGATCGGCTATGCCCGTGCGCGCCACCATCTTTTGACCGGCGAAGCGCTGACCGGAGCCGAGGCAGCCGAGATCGGCCTGATTCATCGGGCTGTGTCTGCCGATGAACTTGACGCTGCCGTCGCTGATTACGCTGCGCGTTTGGCAAAGGGCGCGACATTCGCGATCAAGGCGACGAAGCGCTCGATCAATCTGGCATTGCGGGCTCAGGCACAACAGCTCGCCGATGCCCATGCGGGCATCGAGCAACTAACGCTGCTCTCCGAAGACCATCGTGAGGCTATCCTAGCCTTCAAGGACAAACGTTCTCCAAATTTCAAGGGATGTTGAAGGGGGAGAGCTCAGGGAAATCGGTATGAAAGCTCGATGCCCAATTGGATGGTGCCAGGCAAAGATGGTGAAAGGGCCAGGTGGCGCTATGGATCTTGTGGCCGGCGTCCGGCGCATAATAGTGCCGATGGACCATGTGGATAAAGCCCTTCACTGGCCGGAACGGCATACACATGATCATTACAAGTCTAGCGGCATTTCAGCGCCTAGGCCGCGGTTTCGCGTTCCGCTTCGTTGAGTTGGTACCGAGTATCACCGCGCCGGAAGTCGCCGCGAGGGCAGGAAATTCCCATATTATTGAATGATTTCTCAAGTAATACGGCAAAGATGCTTCCTTTGTGGAATAGAAACTAGCCTTTTGTGGGCAATTTTTAATAGGTTTATATTTCATACCATCGACCCAGGTTATCTGCAAAAGAGCTTTCATATGAAGATATCGGCTAGAAGAAGCTCATATAACGCCTCGGAAGCTACGAGCGAGTGGCGCCGTGGGTTTAAAACACTGGCAGCTGCCAGTATCGCTGGTGGAATGGGTTATTCCCTATTTCTGAATACGGCGGGGCTTTTTCTGTTGCCTCTGCAAACGGAGTTTGGCTGGTCCCGTACGGCGCTGTCGATTGGCCCAATCGTCGGTCTGGTCGCAGCGCTGTTTGCTCCGATAATGGGCCTTTTCATCGACAGGATCGGCGTCCGCCCCGTCGCGATATACGGCATGCTAGCTTCCGCCCTCCTTTTCGCCGGATTTGCTACGATGACCCCCAGCGCCTACATATTCTATGGCATCGGAGCTCTTGTTGCGCTTGCCGCGCCGCTGACAAGCCCGGGCGTTTTCAGTAAAGGAGTGGCAACCTGGTTCAGAGTCCATATTGGTGGAGCCCTCGGCATATCAATGAGCGGCGTGTCGCTCCTGTTTGCCACGATCACTCCCCTGACGGCCTACATCATCACGCAACATGGGTGGCGAGCGGGTTACTGGACATTGGCCGGTATTGCTGGCTTGGTCGCGCTCCCCATGATAGTTGCCGGCTTCCGCGAAGCGCCGAGGGGGAGCCTCGTTGCGGGTGATGCTCGCGCCGCCACAGGGATGCAAGCAAGCGATATCTTCCGCGATTCGCGATTCTGGCTGCTTCTTCTTTTCTTCTTTGTGGCGTGTGTTTCGATCGGTGGATACCTGAATCAGTTAGTTCCGCTCATGGTCGATCGCGGTTACACGCTCGAAAAAGCATCTCTGCTTGCGTCGGGTTATTATATTTCTGTTGGGGTAAGTCGCGTCTTGATCGGTTTCCTGCTCGACCGCTATCGGCCCACCATCGTATCCGCTGGCGCTGTGGCTCTCTCCGCAATCGGGGCTACCCTGCTGCTGTTCACCAACCACGAGTTGGGATTCGCAGTCGCGCTCCTTTCCGTATCGCTTATTGGCCTCGCACATGGAGCAGAGTCCGATTTTATAGCCTTCTTCATCCTTCGTTTATGGGATGGCCCGCCCCTTTTCCCCGGCATCGGATATAATGTCGGTGATTGAGAAGGAAAGGAGCGGACCGATGAGTATTGTGATCCTTGGGATTGATCTGGGCAAGAATGTTTGCAGCGTGGTTGGCATCGATGCTGCCGGCGGCGTCGTTGTGCGCAGATCGATGCGTCGCCAGACCCTGATCGACTACGTTGCCAAGCTTCCGGCATGTGTGGTGGCGATGGAGGCGTGCTGCGGCGCACACTACCTGGGCCGCCTGTTTGCCGCACAGGGCCACGAGATCAGGCTGATGTCGCCCGAGTATGTCCGGCCGTATGTCAAAGCGCAGAAGAACGATGACCGGGATGCCGAAGGGATCGCCGAGGCAGCCTCGCGGCCAACGATGCGCTTCGTTGAACTTAAGAGCGAGGAACAGCTCGATATCCAGACCCTGCACCGGGTCAGGTCGCGCCTGGTGAACGAGCGGAAGAGCCTGATCAACCAGATGCGGGCTATTCTGCTGGAGCGCGGAACGACCTTCCCGGTCGGGCGCCGCAAGTTCGGGCAGGGTATCGATGCCATGCTCGCCGATGAGGATACGACCCTCTCACCGAGACTGCGCCAGCTCATGAACCAACTGCGCGCCGAGTGGCGCGAACTCGATACCAGGATCGAGGCTCTGAACGGCGAGTTTGTCGAACTGGCGCGCAACGATGCGGCTGCACGGCGGCTCACGTCCATCCCCGGCGTTGGCGTGCTGAACGCAACAGCCCTGATCGCCGCGGTAGGTAATGCCAGCAGCTTCGCCAAAGCCCGGGATCTGGGTGCATGGCTCGGCCTGGTTCCGCGTCAACATACCACCGGAGGCAAGCCACGGCTGCTCGGCATATCGAAGCGCGGGAACACTTACTTGCGAACCCTGCTCATCCACGGTGCCCGGGCAGCCTTGCCATCGCTAGCTCGAAGCGAGACCCCACTGGGACGCTGGTTGACCGGCATGATCGAGCGCGGGGTCCACCGCAATGCGATCGTCGTCGCGCTGGCGAACAAGTTGGCGCGGATCGCATGGGCGGCGCTGCGCAAGGAGGCAACGTTCGAGCGCGGCTACCCAGTCGCGGCATAGCCAGCTCGGCCGCACGCACCACGCGTCGGCCAACGATGTTTGCAGGAAGGATCGAAGAGATGGCCTGACAGTCGATCGGCGTCTGGAAAGCCCGGCCAAAAAAATGGCACCCCGTTGCCGAACCGTTTATTGCGGCACCAGACGTGCGGATATCCATCTTGGCCATGGGCGGTTCGCCCATGAGACCGTATACGTTGACGCAGACTGATCAGAGCTTCTCAGAATCCTACTTGCAAGCGGGGCGGGCCATACGTTTTTTGCGGCGGCCGAAGCGCATGATTTGGGAGTCTTCATCCACGCCCTTCATCCCATAGCGACGCGATCCGTAACCCTCGGACCGGAGTTTGCCCCTGTGGTGGGCTTTCCGCTCGATGTCGGCATGGCCGGCGCGTCTTTGCTCATTACTGGCCTGCTGGAACGGCATCCGCGGCTACGCATTGCGTTAAGTCACGGAGGCGGGGCTATGGTTTCGCTTCTCGGGCGGCTCGATCAGGGATGGAGCAATCTTCCTGGGCTTCGCACTACCCTGCAGGAAAGGCCGAGCGTAGCCGCGAAACGTTTGTTCTATGACAGCAATGTCTACGATCCACGCTTTCTTCGTTATCTAGCGACCGACATCGCCCCCGAGCGTGTCTGCGTCGGTACCGATTACCCTTATCTTATCATGCAGCGCGATCCGAAGGGCTATATTGCGTCAAGCGATTTGAGCGCCAACATCTTGCGCAATGTGACGCGAGACGCCGCTTTCAAATACTTAGGCGAAAGTG
>SCUQ01000144.1 GCA_004297635.1 Rhizorhabdus sp.
GGGCCCTCGGCGCT
The DNA here is from genome assembly GCA_004297635.1 of Rhizorhabdus sp. Taxonomy (GTDB): domain Bacteria; phylum Pseudomonadota; class Alphaproteobacteria; order Sphingomonadales; family Sphingomonadaceae; genus Rhizorhabdus. The sequence goes on from SCUQ01000144.1 coordinate 15, forward strand.
GACGGAGGCCATGGGCATGCTCAACCACCATTTCGCAGCAGCCGCCTGATCGGCGCAGAGCGACAGCCTACCTCTGACTGCCGCCAATCTTTGCAACAGAGCCGCCCAGCCAGCTGCCTTTGCGCACGATATAGTGCAGAAGATCCTTTGTGCTCTTGATCAATCCCAATGGATTGAGCGCAATGCCAATGCGCTTGCGCGTCTCGAAGATCATCATGACGTCGGGATGATCATGCAGATTCTGCCCGACGCCATTTATTTCTTGAACGACTTCTATGCCATGCCGGTCGAGCTCGGCGCGCGGGCCAACACCAGAAAGCATCAGAATTTGGGGCGAATTGAACGTACCGCTGCTGACGATGACTTCCTTCTGGACATCCACCCGCCGCACTTCGCCGTCCTGCACGAACTCTACCGCGACTGCCCTATTACCATCGAAGACGATCCGCTGCGCGCGCGCATTTACTTCGACCCGGACGTTGGACCGGACGAGCATCGGGTCGATATAGCAGCGCTTCACACCGGCCCGCCGGCCGTCCTTGACGGTGAATTGGTAGACACCGATCCCTTCCTGGGTATCGCCGTTGAAATCCTCGTTCTGTGGATGACCAAGCGATGCAGCGGCCTCGATAAAGGCGCCATAGGCTTTGAAGGAAGCATCGCCGTTGGACACGTGAAGCGGACCGAAGGCGCCATGATATTGACTGTCGCCCCGGACATTGCGCTCCGCCTTTCTGAAGTAAGGCAGAACGTCGTTGTACGACCAACCTTGGTTGCCGAGGTCGTGCCAATTGTCGAAATCGGATCGGTCGCCACGGATGTAAACCATGCCATTCATCCCGCTCGACCCGCCCAGCATCTTACCGCGAGGATTATAGAGGCGGCGGCCATTCAGCGCCGTGACTGGCTCGGTATTGTAGCGCCAGTTGAGCGTGTTGATCGCAAAATCCTGGATCAGTGCCGCAAAGGCACCTGGTGTTGAAACGAGCGGCGAATTACCCGATCCGCCAGCCTCGAGTAGGCATACCGTCGTTTTCGGATCTTCCGACAAACGACTGGCGATCACGCCTCCGGACGAGCCGCCCCCGATAATGACATAGTCTGGCATATATATTGTCTCCGCAGAGATCTGGACCGACCGAGCGCTCGGCCATAGCTCCTGCCTGGTGCCGACCGGCTGGTGCTACCTAGGAAGATCGTGCCGACGCGAATGAGCCGCACGACGAACTGCGCGCGCTCTCAAGAAGCGAGAATGCGCTGATTACCGAGACCGAAATGAGATTTCGGATTGAAAATGTACTGAAGATTTCCATGGCCTCTCCCGGCGGATTTATCCTTGTCAGGGGATTTTCGCTCGATCCCGGTTCGCCAGTTTACGGTCGATGTCACCGTCGAACTTGGAAAATCCGGCCCGCGAATTTGACTTCGCTTGGCCCCGGTCGCTGCGAGAAGAGAGGACGTCACACGGCGGGAGTGGTGGGATTCGCGGTGTCTCCGAGCGAGCATCGCGGATGCTCGCCGGCGCTTGAGTCCGCCCGGGTTCCTTTGGACCGCAAGGCGACAAGCTTTTCCAAATGAACTCCCGCTCGGCGCTGCTGGATACTGACCCTCCAGGCCGTTCCCCGGTCGCAATTCTTGACGGCGCAAAGCTACAAATAATGCAGCCCGGTTTCTCCAAGCGCCAGCGCTGCCCTCCGAATAATCTCGCCCAGAGAACACGCAATAACGCATGTCTAGGGAGGATTGATTGAGACATCCGAACATGAGGAGCCTGCTCGCGGGGAGTGCGATCGGCCTTTTCGCCACTGCATACCCGATGAGCGCAGCGTGCGCTCAGACTGCCACGAACGCGCCCGCGTCATCGGTGGCATCGGGTGTCGGTGCCACGAAGGATGACAGCTCTCGACCGGGAGGCTCGACCGAAGGTGCCTTGGAGGACATCGTCGTCACGGCGCGTAAGCGGAGCGAGAATCTTCGCGATGTGCCGGTCGCGCTTACGGCAGTCTCGGGTGACACCCTCACGCATCGCAACATCACGCAGATGGTCGACCTTGTGACCACACTCCCTAACCTAACTGTCTCCTACGGTACCATCCAGCCTCGGACATTTATCCGCGGCTTTGGCTCGGGCGATAATCTCTCCTTCGATCAATCGGTCGGAAAATTCGTCGACAACGTGTCTTATGGGCGGGACCAAGACAGTCGCATTCCCTTGTTCGACCTGGAAAGAGTCGAAGTGCTGCGTGGACCTCAGGTGCTGCTGTTCGGCAATAGCGCGACGGCCGGCGCTCTCAACATCACGACGCGAAAGCCCGGCGACCGATTCGAGGCGGATGGCTCGATCGGCTATGAATTCAACAACAACGAGACGAATGTACAGGGTGGTGCAACACTCCCGGTTGCCGAGGGCGTCAGCCTGCGGGTTGCCGGCTTGCTGCAGCATCTCGACAAGGGCTGGATACACAACAATGTGACCGGCTTCGACAGTCCGCGCACGCGCAATTATGCTGGCCGCGCGATCTTGCGCATCGAGCCCAGCTCCGATCTCCAGATACAACTGAAGGCCGAATATGACCGGCTCCTCGATGAGGGCGAGAACATCCAGGTCTACAAGCAGTCCTTGGCGGTGCCGGGCCTCTTCGATGACACGAAGCTGGATGGGCGGACCTCAAACTCGAACGCCGGCCCGCCTTATTTCCAGCAAGGCTACGCCTATCTGCGAAACCAGACCTATCAGGCCGACATCAACTATCACGTCCTTGGCGGACAGTTGATCTCGACCAGCAGCTATCGAAACTACATGTCGTCCACGTCAGGCGACGGCGATGGCCTGGCCGCTGACATCTTCAACGCGTTTATCTTCAACCGCTATCGGCAGTTTGCGCAGGAACTACGTTTCGAGGGCACGTCGGGCGATTTCGATTACACGTTGGGAGGCTATTATCAGCACGACGAGATGCGTGCCTTCACGTTGATCGAGTTCAATCTGGCGCCTCTGGGGGTCCCTGTTCCACCCTTCGCACGCTATCTGAGCTTCGATCAGGACACTGATGCCTGGTCGGGCTTCGCAAACCTGCGCTGGCGGATCACGCCAAAGCTCAAGGTGGAAGCTGGCTTTCGCTATACCGACACACGAAAGGACGTGAACCAGCTGCTTGCGACGGCCAATATTATTCCCTCGCTTCCCAGAAACACGAAGCGGGTCACGGTCGCGCAACAGATAAATCCGGCGCTTGATCCGGTTCAGCTGGCGGTCCTGGGTGTCTTGCCGCATGACTACCGCGGCATTCAACAGAATGACGGTTATTTTCAGCCGCAGGTCATCGTACAATATGAGATCGCACCGGCGAACATGGTCTATGCCAAGTTCGTCAGCGGGTCGAAGGCCGGCGGCGTCGACGCGATCTCCCCTGCTTCCAATCCGAACGCGACCAAGTTCGGTCCTGAGAAGGCGACGTCCTTCGAGCTTGGCGCCAAGGGCCGGCTCGCGAGCGGCCACCTCGATTATGCGCTCACCATCTTCTCAACGACGTTCAAGGACTTGCAGCTTTCGGTCTTTGACAACGTCTCGTCGTTTCTCGTGTCGAATGTCGGCAAGGCGCGGACGCGCGGTGTCGAGCTCGAGCTCAACTGGGCCCCGGCACCCCGCCTGCGTATCGATTTCAACGGTGCCTATCTCGATGCCAGATATCTGAGCTTTCCTGGCGCGACATGCACCAACGAGCAGTCGTTGATTGCCGGCCCGACCTGCACCCAGGACCTCTCCGGCGCGCCGACGTCCTATGCGTCGAAATGGTCGGGTAACCTTGGGATCGCCTATGAGCAGCCCCTCGGCGGCGATTACCGCCTCGCCGGCCGGATCGATGTATCGGCACGGTCTTCCTATGATGCAGGCAGCACGAATTCGCCGGATGAGCGCCAGAAGGGCTATGCCCAGCTCGATGCGAACCTCGACCTCAGCCCGAATTCCAGCAGCTGGACAATCTCGCTGTTCGGAAGGAACCTGACCGACAAGCGCTATCTGAGCTTCGCTCTGCCGACCATTCCAGCGACCTTCGGCGAGATGGGAACATATTCGCGCGGGCGACAGCTTGGCGTTCGCCTGAGCGGTCGCTTCTAGACGCGCCGGGCAATCTTCACCCCGAACCAGCAATTCTGCGAGGCACTCCGATGACGTCCATTTTGTCGCAGCCGCGATATTCCGATACAGCCAGTGCGTTCATCGCCTCGCCGAAGCGTCTCCTGATAGACGGGGAATGGCAGTCCTCCTCAGGCGAGAAGTTCGTACCGGTCTACGATCCGTCGAGTGGTATCGAGATTGGGGCGATCGTCGATGCCAGCGATGCGGATGTCGATCGGGCCGTCGGCGCGGCGCGCGCGGCGTTCGATGACGGCCGATGGAGCGGCCAGTCTCCTTACTATCGGGAGATGACGATCCGAAGGCTGGCCGATCTGATCGAGGCGAACGCCACCGAGTTCGCTGAGCTGGAAGCGATCGACAATGGGAAGTCGATCACCGCCGCATCGCAGATGGACGTTCCCGGCGCGATCGCGCAGCTACGCTATATGGCAGGCTGGGCATCACGTCTCGATGGAGAGAGCGTCGAGCCGTTGCTCGCGCCATCCGGCGCTTTCCATGGTTACACACGGCGCGAGCCGATCGGCGTCGCGGCCCTGATCGTGCCCTGGAACTTTCCGCTTTTCTTCGCCGCCCTAAAGCTTGCGCCGGCACTGGCTGCGGGCTGTACGACCGTTCTCAAGCCGGCCGAACAGACAAGTCTGACGACCTTGCGGTTCGCCGAGCTGGTGCTTGAGGCCGGCTTCCCGGCAGGCGTGATCAACATCGTGACGGGCGCTGGCAGTGGCGCCGGCGCGGCGCTGGTGCGACATCCCGAGGTCGACAAGATCAGTTTCACCGGGTCGACCTCGGTAGGCAAGATGATCGCGCACTCGGCCGCCGACAGCCTCAAGCGCGTGACGCTCGAACTTGGGGGCAAGTCGCCTGTGATCGTCTTGCCCGACACCGACCTCGGACAGGCAGCTCAGGGCGTGGCGGGAGGCGTTTTTTTCAACTCTGGCCAGATTTGCACAGCGGGCTCGCGCGTCTTCGCCCATCGGGACGTGTTCGACGCGCTGGTGGAAGGGATAGCCGACGCAGCGCGGGGGATTCGTCTCGGTCCTTCGCTTGCGCCGGATACGCAGATGGGACCGCTGGTGTCGGCGCGGCAGCGCGATACCGTCATGGGTTTCATCGAGAGCGCATCGACTGAAGGTGCCTCGGTCGTTGCAGGAGGCGGTCAGCTCGCCGATCAGGGCTATTATGTGTCGCCCACGATCATCGCTGACGTCTCACCCGAGATGCGCGTGATGCGTGAAGAGATCTTCGGGCCAGTGGTTTGCGTGTCGCGCTTCGATGATCTCGACGCCGTGGTGAAGAGCGCGAACGCCACGCGCTACGGGCTGGCGGCGTCGGTCTGGACCCGCGACATCAGTGCAATGCATAGGCTGGCGCGATCAATCAAGGCGGGCACGGTCTGGGGAAACTGTCATAACGCCATCGATCCTGCCGTGCCGTTCGGGGGATACAAGGAGTCCGGGCTCGGCCGCGAACACGGGCGGGAGGGGGTGCTCGCCTATACCGAAACCAAATCGGTTCTCGTGGCTCTGTAGGTTTAGAGGGAGCGAAGACAATGGTCGGTAGGGCGGAAGCAATTGGTGGGCGGGGCCTCTCCGCGGCGGTAAGAGCCTTTTGCATCGTTCCTCTGGCCACCGGTATCGGCGACATCGCCCAAGGCGCGAAGTTTCTCGCGACCGCCGGCGCCGCGCTCCCATCCGCCGCGCTTTCCGATCCAACACTGAACAGCCAGCTGATGTTCGCCGGAGCGATCTGGCTCGGCTACGCGCCGCTCATCTGGTATGCCAGCCGCGATCTGCGTGAGCGGCTCTTGCTCCTGCGTTTGCTCTTCGGCTTCGTGTTTCTGAGTGGCCTCGCACGGACCCTGGCCTATCTTCGGTATGGGTCGCCAGGTTTCGTTCTCACCGCGGCGATAGCGATCGAGTTGGTGGTGCCGCCGGTGATCATGTTTTGGACCGCAATTGCGGACGCCCGGCTACGAAACAGGTCAGCTTGAGGGGCGGCCGCGCCAGAGGGGCAAGGTTCCGCGCAGCGCCGAATGCCGATATTCCCGCGCTGAGACTCCAAATTTGCGACGGAACGAACGGCTGAAATAGCTGAGATCGTCAAACCCGACGTCGTAAGCGATGTCAGTGATGCGGGCGCTTAGGGAAGGATCGCTCAATCGGCGACTGGCTTCGTCGAGCCGTGCGTCAGCAATGTATTTGTGACACGAGGTTCCTTGGCTGCGGAAGACGCGTTGGAGGCTCTTGGCTGAAAGCCGCAGTTTTTCACAAATATAGCTTGGACGCAGAGCCGGATCTTCGAGATTGGATTCAACAAATCTCTGTACCGAGGTCCAGCTGTCGTCGCGACGCCGGTCGGTCTCAAATTCGGCGGAATAGCAGGTCAGAATGGTGTCGCCCAGAACGCGAGCGGCGAGCGGATCGTCGGCCTCTGTCTGGAACCTCTCGAGCTGCTGCAACAATCCTATCGCATAGCTTCTCATGAGGATCGCGGAGGATCGATGCGCCGCGATACGGTAATTGATCATATCGCCGATCGGCGGGGATGAGCGACGCATACGCGCTTCGAGCATCTGCTTCGAAAAGATGAGGCAGAGATGCTCGTTATCGTCGTCGAACTCATATTGGTGCGCCGCTGCACCGTCGCAAAGCACGACATCACCCGGGCCGATTGTGATCATCCGATCGTCGAGGCGTATCGCGGCATGCCCCTCCTTCTGCACCTTCAACAGGTAGAAGTCGCGGAAAGCCTCCGCGGCATATTTGACGCTGCATGCCTTGGACGCAAACCGCAGAAGTGCAAGGTTGCTGAACAACGTCCAGGTGAATTCCGTTGTTTTGGCTCGTACCGGCGGCGTCTCGATGTCCAGATCACTGGCCAGTTGTGACGCAAAAAGCGATCGGTGGCCGACGCGGATATGATTAGCTCGTGGAACCAGCAGCCCTCCGCCCAGACCTGGCGCGTCAGAAGTTGCCGTTGAATGTCCCACTTCGTCTCTCCACGATAATGGGGCGCTCCTCTTGTTGTGCCAAAGGATTTCGCCCGGCTGCTTTCATTACGGCAATCTAGGCACCCTTGAATTCCGGTACGCGGCGCTCCCGAAATGCGGCCAGGCCCTCATTGCGATCGAACGATGAGGAGTAGGTCGAATTGACGTCCAGCTCCGCCTCGATCGCCTCCGGGAGAGCAAGTTCGACAGCGTTGTTCAAAAGCTGCTTCATGTGATGCAGCCCCAAGAGGCTCTTCGAGGCAAGTTTGTTGGCGATGCCGTCCACCGCCTCTTGGAGATCGCTATCCGGAACGATCATGCTCACGAGTGGCGCGAGCAGCGGGTTCGAGACACTGAGCAGGTCGCCGGTGAACATCAGAAACTTGGCGTGGTTCAATCCGAGCCGTCGCGGCAGTCGTGCGGTGGCTCCTGCGCCCGGCAACAGGCCGTAATTGGCATGTCCGTCTCCCAGGCGCGCGCCTTCGCCGGCGATCACGATGTCGCAGCCGAGGAGCAGTTCCATTCCGCCCGCTGTTGCGATCCCGTTGACGGCCGCAAGGATGGGCTTCGGGAAGGCTTCGATCCGCGAAACGAGATCCGTCGCGCGGCGCAGGAACCGAGCTGTTTCTGCGTCGCGGTCTGCGGGGGGGAAGTCGCCGATGAACTTGAGGTCCGCGCCCGCGCAAAAGGCACGGCCTCGTCCGGTCAGCACGAGGCAGCGCACCTCCGCCCTCGACTCCAGGTGATCAAACGACCGGTTCAGCTCGTCGATCATGATCGGGCTAAGGCAGTTGAGGTCGTTCGGCCGCTCAAGGGTGATCCATGCGACCGGACCGCGCTCCTCGAGGGAAATCTGCTCAAACGTCATCGGATATGCTTTCATCATTGTCGTCGGAATAGCGTCGCAGGATGGCGGCAACGCCGTCTGGATCATCCAGCATGAGGTTATGTCCGCCCGAGAGCGTATATGCGTCCCACTCAGGATGTTGGGTCGCTGCCTGGTGGTAACGCTGGAAATGGGGTTCCTGCGAATTGCCGTCCCCTCCGACTGCGAGGATATATGCCTTCTTCGGGATTTCTTTGTATCGCCCGCTAAGGCGGATGCGCTGCATCATGGTCCCTACTGGGTGGACGATCTGATAACCCGCGACGCGCCGCCCGTGGTCGATATCGCGTGACATCGCGTCGCCCGGCCGCAGCTTCATCGTCAGCCCGTCATCTCCGGCGGTATCGACGACGAGACTTTCGGGGCGAGGAACGAGGCGGAAGGGCGTGTCGCCGTCCTCCGCCACGAACGAGTCCAGATAGACAATGGCCCGGAAACGCTCCGGGATAGCATCTGCCAGGGCGGTGGCGACAAAGCCACCGTAGGAATGGGCGACGAGAACGATGTCGTCGAGGTCCTCCCAGTCGACCAAGGCCTTTAACTGGCTCTGTTGCAAAAATCGTGAAGCTTGAGCATGCTTGGCGGAGATTGGACGGACGGAACGATGACGGATTTCAAGTGGCGCCATTTCCAGGGTGATGTGATCCTGTGGGCGGTGCGC
>SCUQ01000145.1 GCA_004297635.1 Rhizorhabdus sp.
ATAGCAGCGGAACTCATAAGCGATCGTCCGCATCGGTGAATTGGCGGTGAATCCTTCGCCGCCTGGCGACGCCGGTATGTCGACGGGGTGGAACAGGAAAAGGGCACGCCAAAGCTCGATCGGGTACCCGGGCCGTATCCAGCCCGCAACGAGGCCGCCAATCACATAGGCGATCATGAAGGCAGGATATATCCGGAGCATCCGCTTGAGCAGATATTCGCCCTGCGAGCGCGAACCGATCATGGACTGGGTGATCAGATAGCCGCTGATCAGAAAGAAGCCGTCGACGCCGAGCGAGCCCAGCGTGAAGGTTTCGGTGTAGACGGCCAGCGGCTCCTGCATGGCGATGCCGGTCAGCACATAGGCGTGCGCTATGACCACCAGGCTTGCGAAGGCCAAGCGGATCAGGCCGATATTGTTGCTGTGATGCACTGGCTGTCTCGTCCTCCCCCGTCCGCCAGCATGGCCTGTCGGGCATGATGCGTAAAGCCGGCTCATCGGTCGGGAGATAATGTCCCTGCACGATCGCCGGCCGCGCTCCGGCCGTTCATTCGCGTGGCATTTTCGTCGCCGAACGGGCGGGTTGTGCTTGGCCCCCATGTTGCTATAGAGCGCGCCGACCGACGGTCCTGATTTGCGGGCGTGGCGGAACTGGTAGACGCGCCAGATTTAGGTTCTGGTATCGCAAGATGTGGGGGTTCGAGTCCCTTCGCCCGCACCAGCTCCGCTTCGACCAGCGGAGCGGGACTGAACAAGATTTCTCGAGATAGAGGTTGGATGCGACCGATGCAGACTGTCGAAACGCTCAATGAGGGCCTGAAGCGCGCCTATACGGTGACGATTCCCGCCAATGATGTCGCCCAGCGCATCGAGGCCGAGATCAAGTCGATCGCGCCCCAGGTCCGGATGCCCGGCTTCCGGCCCGGCAAGGTGCCGGCCAATCTCGTCAAGAAGATGCACGGCCCGGCGATCGAGCAGGACGTGCTGAACAAGGCCGTGCAGGACGGTGTCCAGCAGCTGCTCGCCGAGCAGAAGCTTCGCCCCGCGATGCAGCCGTCGGTCGAACTGGTCGATGGCGATTATGAATCGGGCAAGGATGTCGCGCTGAAGGTCGAGCTTGAAGTGCTCCCCGACGTGCCCCCGCCCGCGATCGAGGGGCTGAAGCTCGAGCGGCTGACCGTTGCGGCGCCCGAGAGCGAGATCGACGACCAGATTGCCCGCATCGCCGGTCAGCAGAAGCATTATGAGGACTCGCAGGACGGCCACCCCGCCGTCGAGGGCGACCTCGTCGTGATGGATTACAAGGGCACTGTCGATGGCGTTGCCTTCGATGGCGGCACCGGCGAGGGCATGTCGGTCGAGCTCGGCTCGGGCCGGCTGATCCCGGGCTTCGAGGAGCAGCTCGAAGGCGTCAAGAAGGGCGAGAGCCGTTCGCTGAACGTGACTTTCCCGAAGGATTATGGCGAGAAGTCGCTGGCCGGCAAGGCGGCCGTGTTCGAAGTGACCGTCACCGACGTGCGCATCCCCGGCGAGACCAAGGTCGACGATGAGTTTGCCAAGTCGCTTGGCCTGCAGGGTCTCGATCAGCTCCGTGAGCTGCTCAAGGGCCAGGTCGAGCAGGAGCTCAACGGCCTCACCCGCACCCACATGAAGCGCAAGCTGCTCGATCAGCTGGCTGCGGGCCATGATTTCCCGGTGCCGCCGTCGATGGTCGAGGCCGAGTTCCAGCAGATCTGGGCGCAGCTCGAGCATGAGGCCGGCCATGAGGAGGATCCCGAGTCCGCCCGCGCCGAGATGGAGAAGGATCGCAGCGATTATCAGGCGATCGCCGAGCGCCGTGTCCGCCTGGGCCTGCTCCTGTCGGAAATCGGCCAGCAGAATGGCGTCGAGGTCAGCGCACAGGAAATGCAGCGTCTCGTCCTCCAGGCCGCGCAGCAATATGGCCCCAAGGACCGCGATCGCTTCATCCAATATGTCCAGCAGGATCCGATGGCGGCCGCGCAGCTCCGTGCACCGCTTTATGAAGACAAGGTCATCGATTTCCTGTTCGAGAAGGCCGAGATCAGCGACCGCGCGGTGACGCGTGAGGAACTGGAAGCGGCGATCGAGGCGGACGATGAGGTGATCGGCAAGGGCCATGTCCATGGCCCCGATTGCGGTCATGACCACGGCCATGTCCATGGTCCGGATTGCGACCATGACCATGACGAGAAGCCGGCCAAGAAGCCTGCCGGGAAGAAGGCTGCCGCGCCCAAGAAGGCGAAGGCCGACGACGCCCCGGTCGAGGCTGTTGCCGAAGAGGCTCCCGCTCCGAAGAAGGCGCCCGCCAAGAAAGCGGTCGCCGCCAAGGCCGAGGATGCTCCCGCCGAAAAGGCTGCAACGCCCAAGAAGGCACCTGCCAAGAAGAAGGCCGCCGCCGAATAATCGGTCGGCTTTCGGCTGAAGGATCAGGGGGCCGGGCGGAAACGTCCGGCCCCTTGCTTTTGGTGGTCAGGCGGTCCGCCGCCGCATCACCGCCAGCGCGAACAGTGCGAAGCCCGATCCGATCGTCCAGACGAAGATCCGGTCCATGAACCAGGCGTGGATGATCGTGTGCTGCCACAGTAGGGTCAGCATGCCGACGATGACGAGGTTCGACGCGATCAGGTGGATCGCGCGTGACCGCAGTTGTGCGTTGCCCGAGCGTAGCAGCACCCGCGCCCCCCAGGCGCCGAAGCCGGCCGCCGTCACCAGCATCGCGCCGGCCAGTACATGCATGCCCGCTGCCAGCGAATTGAGGCCCTTGGTCAGTGATTTGGCCATTTTGAGCGGACCGATATCGCTGCTCTCCGTGCCGACGCCCATGCGCACGGCAAGTTGCGCGGCGCTTTCGCGGAAGGAGTCGATTCCGAATATCCAGAGCGCCAGCAGGATCTTGAAGGCGAGGCAGGCCGCCACCACGGCGCAGAAGGCGGCTGCGGCCTCGATCACCCTGTCGCGGACATCGCCAGGCGCGGTCTCGGCCAGTGCGAAGGGAAGGCCGCCGACGATGATCGCGAGACCGAGCGGAATGCCGCCGGTGAGGAATTCGAAGATCGCGGTGAGACTGCCGAAGATAGCGGCGGCGATCAGCGAGGTCCGGCGGCCGATCCCGCCCCGCGCGGCGCCCGTCGCGAGAAACAGCAGATAGGCCAGGATGACCGCATCGGATGGCGCGTGGCCAAGCGACTGGCCATAGGATTCGAGCCCGAACCACCGCGAAAAGGCGAGAAAGATGATCAGCCAGAACAGGCTTTCGGTGGGGTGCCGGCGCCGGGCGAGTGCCGTCATCGTCATGAGGATGCCGGCCAGGACGAGCAGGGTCTGGAGCGTGTGATAGAGGTTGCGGATCGTCTCGACCGGGAGGACGGGGAGCAGCCAGCGCGCCAGCATCGTGTGGCCATGGATATATTGGTGGTACCAGATGCCGGTTCGCCCGGCCGCTTTGTCGCCACCAGCGAAGCTGCGCAGCGCCTGACACATGGTTTCGGTGCCGCGCTGAACCGGTTTTATCGGGCTGGCGGCGAGCTGACCGGCGGGCGCTTGCTGATCGATCGCCATGTAGAGGATCAGGCAGTCATTATATTGATGCCGGCCGATGCCGGTGTCGCCGGGTATCCAGTCGACGTCCTGCAGCACCCCTGCGGCATAAGCGGCGCGGACATTGGCTTCGGCGGCGGGCAGGTCGCGGCCCAGGCTGGCGCGGTTCGCCACGTAGAACAATGCGAAGAAGGCGAGGGCAATCGGCACGGCCGCGGCAAAGCCGATGCCGGCCCGGCACAACAGGTTCCGCAGCACGCCCCGTTCCAGCATCATGGTTTCCCCCGCATGACGGCATCATGCCGATCGTAACGCCCCGCGCTAGCGATTTCCCGTCCCCCCTTGAATCCCCGCGGGCAAAGGCCGATGTTGGGCGCACAGGCAAAGCACAAGGACCCGTTCATCCCATGCAGAATCCGTTCGAAACCGGCCAGTTCCAGAACCCTGAAACCGGCGCGCTGGTGCCCGTCGTGATCGAGCAGTCGAACCGCGGCGAACGGAGCTTCGACATCTTTTCGCGCCTGCTGCGCGAACGAATCATCTTCGTGACCGGCCAGGTCGAGGACCATATGGCGTCGCTCATCGTCGCCCAGCTGCTGTTCCTCGAATCGGAGAATCCGAAGAAGGATATCTTCATGTACATCAACTCGCCGGGCGGGGTGGTGACGGCGGGGCTCGCGATCCACGACACCATGCAATATATCCGTCCGCGCGTCGGCACGGTATGTATCGGTCAGGCCGCCTCGATGGGCAGCTTCCTGCTGTCGGCAGGCGAACCGGGCATGCGGGTCGTGGATCGCGAGCCCCGCCGTCACCACCCCGCCCGGCGAGTTGATGTACATGAAGATATCCTTCTTCGGATTCTCCGATTCGAGGAACAGCAGCTGGGCGA
>SCUQ01000146.1 GCA_004297635.1 Rhizorhabdus sp.
GCGCGGGCTGCCGCCCCCAGCGGATCGCCCTGCAGCCGCTCGGGCAGCGATGCCCGCGCACGACGGCGGACGATCTGCAGGAAGCCGAAGCCATTCACCGCGGTCCGCTCGAACGGCTGCGGCAGCACCGCGTCGACCGCCTCCCCCGCCGCCAGCCGCCCCGCCTTGCTGTTGGCGCTGGGCAGGTCGATGCCGATCGATCCGGTGATACCGTGGCGCAGGATCATCCGCGCCGCCGCATCCGCGCCCGCAACGGCCAGCGCCGCCGGATCGAGCCAGCCATCGACATCGATCAGGTTCATCGCCGGGGTCAGCGACAGGCGCAGCCCGCCGCCATCGAACGGTGCCTCGCCGCTCGCGGCCTCGTCCAGCAGCTCGGACCAGCCCGCCGCCTCGAGTGCGTCATGCTCATGGGCGCGCAGCTGGCGCACCGGATCGCCGCTCATCATGATCCGGTCGAGCAGGCTTGGCCCGGCCACGGGGACGGCATCGGCGGCCGCCACGCGCGCCATCGCCAGCTTGGCCCGGCCCGGCTCGGGCAGCGCCGCCCGGTGGATCTCGACCAGCAGCCGCCCGCCGTCGGATACGCCCTTCGGCACCGGCTCGATCAGCGCTTCCTCACCGCTGTCCAGCCGAATGACCGCCCGCCGCGACGGGACGAGGATGCGGTCGAGCCGCCCCTCGGCAATCGTTCCGGCACAGATGCCGTCATCATCGGCTTCGATCTCGGCGCGGACGATCCCGCCGCCCTCGATCAGGGCAGCCCGCGCCTCGCCGATCCCGGCTTCATATAGCCATTCGCGCATCAGGACATGGTCGAGGAAGAGGGCATCATCCGCCAGCCCCGATATCGCGGAACGGCCGCATCTACGCCGGCGGCGGCAGCAGGCCGCCAGCGGCGAGCAGCGCGCGAGTCTCGTACAGCGGCAGGCCCATCACCCCCGAATGGCTGCCCTGCAGCATCGTCACCCAGCTTTCGGCATAGCCCTGTATCGCATAGCCCCCGGCCTTGCCGCGCCAGTCGCCGCTGGCCAGATAGGCCTCGATCTCCGCCGCGCTCAATCGCTTGAAGCGCACGATGCTGGTCGACATCCGGTGCCGCGCGGTGCCGTCCGCGCTGATCAGGGTGATCGCCGAATGGACGCGGTGGCGCCGCCCCGACAGCAGCGCGAGGCAGGCGCGCGCCTCTTCGACGACTTCGGTCTTGGGCAGGATGCGGCGGCCGGCCGCCACCACGGTGTCGGCGCCGAGCACGGCGCTGCCCGGATGGCGCGCAGCGACCAGCGCCGCCTTGGCCGCCGCCATGCGCGCCGCATAGGGCGACGGCAGTTCGCCCTTCAGCGGTGTCTCGTCGATGTCGGCCGGATCGATCGCGGCAGGCACGACGGCGAGCCGCGCGATCAGTTCGGCGCGGCGCGGGCTGCCGGAAGCGAGAACGAGCGGGGACAGGAGCCCCGGCCCTTATTTGAAGCGATAGGTGATGCGACCCTTGGTCAGGTCATAGGGAGTCAGCTCGACCAGCACCTCATCGCCCACCAGCACGCGGATGCGGTTCTTGCGCATCTTGCCCGCCGTATGGCCCAGGATCTCATGATCATTTTCGAGCTTCACGCGGAACATGGCATTGGGCAGCAATTCCACCACCTGCCCGCGCATCTCCAGCAGTTCTTCTTTCGCCAAACTCTTGCCTCTTCACGAATCTCGTCGAAGTCCGCGCCGCCCATACGCGGTTGACCGGCAAAAGAAAAGCATCGGCTGAGGATGAGAAAACCAGATCCGGCCACCGTAGCGATTGCGTCGCCAGCTCCATTTCTCTAGCGGCTGGCGACGGCAGGAACAGGGAGATTCATGTGACCGAGGACGAGATCAAGGATGGCTTCCGCCATGCGATGCGCCGGCTGGCGACCACGATCGCGCTGATCACGTCCGGCAAGGGCGAACAATGGTCCGGCATGGCTGCCACAGCGGTGATGTCGGTCTGTGCCGAGCCGCCCACCCTGCTTACCGCGATCAACAGGAGCGCCAGCATCCACCCGATCCTGATGGCCGAGGAGCGTTTCTGCGTGAATCTGCTGGCTGATCGCCACCAGGAACTGGTCGGCATCTTCAGTGGCAAGAAAAAGGGTCTGGAACGCTTCGAGACGGGCGGCTGGATCGCGCATGAGAGCGGCATTCCGATGCTGGACGATGCGCTCGCCAGCCTCGTCTGCCGCACCACCCAGCGGATCGAGGTCGGCACCCACACGCTGTTCGTCGGCGAGGTCGAGCATATCGTCAACCATGACGAGATCACCCCGCTCGTCTGGGTCGACGGGACCTTCGCCAGCGCGGCGCGCTGAGCTTTAGCCGGCCCGCTTCGCCTCGATGATCCTGATCTGCTGTTTGATCAGTTGACCCTTCATCGCCCCTGATCCTTGCGGCCATGTCCTCGCCGCAAGGATGCGGCGCACCACCGGCATGCCCGAAACGACCTGCCCGAAGGCCGCATAGCCGGCCGTGTCGCCCTTGCCGCCGGGCTGCGCGTCCATCGAAGGCGCGGCACCGACCAGAATGAAGAACTCGCCCATCGCGGTTCCCGGCTCGCGGCGCGCCATCGAAATGGTGCCGTCGAGATGGCGCAGTCCGGTCTTGCTGGTCGGCTCATGCGCGATCGGCGGCAGCGATCGGCGCGCATCGCGATGGACGCCGCCCTGGATGAAGCCGCGCTTTGGATTTCCCACCGCGCGGGCAGCGCGATAGAAGCTGGTCCCGTCGAGTTTCTTCTGGTCGACATAGGCCAGGAAATTGCCCGCCGTGATCGGCGCGTGTTTCATGTCGAGCGCGATGACGATCACCCCCTCGCTGGTCTTCAGGGACACGCGGATCTTGGAGGGTGCGGCGGCGGCCGGCGCGGCGATCAGCAGGGCCAGGCCGATGAGGAGGAGGCGACGAATCATGGCGCGAGCTTAGCGCCGTCGCGCACAACGTCCATCGACACGGTTAAGGCTGGCCTGCACCAAGGCTTGTGCGATAGAGTCCCGGATCGAGCGAATATGGAGAATGACGATGAGGCCGCGGCGCATATTGCTCGGCATGACCGTGCTACTGTCATGGCCCGCTGCGGTGCAGGCGATGGTCAGCGAAACATCGGCCGAACTGCGGCAATATGTCCGCGCCCGGCTCGCCGATGCGGG
>SCUQ01000147.1 GCA_004297635.1 Rhizorhabdus sp.
TCTCCACCATCCCGACCCAGCATGGCGAGCGGGTGGTGGAGACGCGCACGTCGATGTCATAGCCGCCCACCCGGAGCGTCACGCGGCCATCCTGCGGTATCCGCTTCTCGGCGATGTCCAGCCGTGCCATCACCTTGATGCGGCTGACCAGCAGCGGCGCCAGCGCACGCTTCGGCTCGATCATGTCGCGCAGCACGCCATCGATCCGGAAGCGGACGATCAGGCGCTTTTCCTGCGTCTCGACATGGATATCGGACGCGCCGTCCTTCACCGCCTGCAGCAGCAGCGCATTGATCAGCTTGATCACCGGGCTGTCGTCGCGGCTGTCCAGCAGGTCGTCGACCGCCGCCGCGCTGTCCGCCAGGGTGGCGAGGTCGTCGGTCTCGCTCAGGTCCATACCGCCCGCGGCGCTATCGCGATATTGCGCCGCGATGGCGCCGTCGAAGGCCTCCTCGCCGACCGCCTCGAAGGCCAGCATCGGTCCGAAGCGGCGCTGCACCTCCAGCAGCGCTTCGGGCGAGGCCCCGGCGCGGTGGAGGCAGCGTTCGCCATCCTGGACCAGCACGCCATGGCGGCGGGCGAAACCATAGGGCAGCCCGGTCATGCGCGCACCGTCAGTTGGGCGGAGACGAAGCCGCTGGCCGGTCGCCGGTCGAGTCGCATCCGGGTGACGCGCAGGCGGCTGCCCTGTTCGACGGCGGCGATCCAGCGCAGCAGCGCATCATAGGGCGCGTCGCCGACCGTGACGCGGATGTCCGCCCCATCGCCCTGGACGACGGGGACGATTCCGAACGGCGCGGCGCTGGTCGACAATATGGCGGCGGGTGGACCGGCTAGCTGCACCGTCGCGGGCTGGGCGCCGATCGTGCCGGCGCTCCGCAGCCGCGCGGTGAGCCCCTCATAGGTTCGGATATCGGCCAGCGCCTCGGCGCGGGCGCGCTGGAGCGGCAGGACGACAAGGCTGATCAGGGCCAAGGCCGTCAGCAGCAGGCCGAGCCCGCCCAGCAGCCATTGCTCGCGCCGGCTGCGCGCCTGCCACCAGGCGATCAGCTTCTGCCGTGCAGGCTCGGCGGTAGGGAACAGGGTGGCGAAGTCCGTCATGCCGAGCCTCCCGTCACGATCAGGCTGTTGCCCTCGATCCGTCCCCGCAATCCCGCCTGGCGAAGCGCGGTGACGATCCCGGCGGAGGCCCCCGGATCGGTCATGTCGAGATCGAAGCGCAGGCTCCGCCCCGCTTCGTCGAAGCTCATGCCCCGGATCGTCACCGCGCCGCCGAATGGCGCCAGCGCGGCCGAAGCGCGGGTCAGCATCGGCAGCAGCGCGCCCGGTGGTGCGGAGCCGCCCACGGGCAATATTTCGGCGGCTATATTGGCCGCCTCATGCGGATCGGTGCCGGTGAAGCGGCCGGGTGCCGAAACGTTCAGCTGCGCGGTCAGCTCGGCCCCGCGCTTCGCGGCGATCGACCGCAGGGCGATGGTGTCGGCGGTGGCGATCGCACCATGGGCGAGCAGCCCGGCCGCCGCGACCAGCGCGACCCGGCGTGCGCTGGCCGAAAGACCCTGCCTTGGCCGGGCGAAGATGCCCTGGCGCAGATCGAGCGCGATGGCGACGGTATCGGGCGGTGTCACCTCATCGCAGGGCGGCTTGCCCGCCGCCGTCCAGATCGACAGGAACAGCGGCTCCAGCCCCGCAAAGCCGGTGCCGTCGGGCAGGCGGACGAGGATGCGCGCGCCGATCCGCTGGACGTTCCAGCGGCCCGGCTCGGGAATCGGCAGCGCCAGCGCATCGGGCATGATCGCGGCATCGCCGAGCCCGGCCTCCTCGGCGGCGAGAACCCAGGCGTTCATGACGGCCGGGTCGACCACACCGGCCAGCCAGTCGCCGCCTTCGGCCGATGACCCCGGTAGTTTCTGGCCGGGTGATTTCTGGCCGAGCGCCAGATGCACCGCGTCGATCCGGTCGGCGATCCGATCCTCGATCGCGAAAGGAAGCGCGGCGATTCGCTTGGCCTGCGACGGCAGCGGCAGCGGGACCGCCAGAATCAGGACCTGTTCGGCAGGGACGATCACAAGATCGCGCGGAGCGGTCCCGCCCTGCGCCACCGGAACCACGCCGTCCAGCCGCCAGACGCCGCCATCGGCGCGCGTGGCGAGCGCATTTTTTAGCCGCGTGAGCGCGGGCGCTATGCTAGGCAACTGTAACATGGTTTTCATG
>SCUQ01000148.1 GCA_004297635.1 Rhizorhabdus sp.
GTCGGCAGGCGCCGACATCGACCGCCTCGCCGCGCTGCTCCGGTCCGCGAAACGGCCGATGCTGATGCTAGGCGGCGGCGCCCGTGGCAGTGAAGCGGCGGCAACCCGCTGGGCGGACAAGGGCATGGGAATCGTCACGACCACCAACGGCCGCGGCATCGTTGCGGAAACCCATCCGATGTCGCTGGGCGCCTTCAATTGCACGCCGCAGATCCAGCAGCTTTATGACGATTGCGATCTGCTGATCGTCGCCGGATCGCGCCTGCGCAGCAACGAGACCTGGACATATCAGTTGCGCCTGCCCGCCGCGACCGTCGTCATCGACAGCGACGCGAGCGCCGATGGCCGCACCTATGCCAATCAACTCTTCATTCACGGCGATGTGCGCGACACGCTGGCCGGGCTGCTCGAGCGGATCGGCGACGATGTTGCGTTCGACCCCGCCCTGCGCGGCGACGTTGCCGCGGCGCGCGACGCGATGCAGGGCGAATTGCGCGCCGGTCTGGGGGACTATGCCGCGCTGGTCGATGCGATCCAGGCCCGCATAGGGCCCGATATGGCCTGGGTGCGCGATGTCACCATTTCCAACAGCACCTGGGGAAACCGCTATCTTCGCGTCCCCCATTCGCGGGCCGGCGTCCATGCCGTCGGCGGCGGCATCGGCCAGGGCCTGCCGATGGCGATCGGAGCCGCTTTCGCGGCGCCGGGCGGCGCCATCGCCCTGACGGGGGACGGCGGCCTGACCCTTTGCCTGGGCGAACTCGCCACGCTGGCCGAAGAACAGCCCGATGTGACGCTGATCCTGATGAACGACGCCGGATATGGCGTCATTCGCAACATTCAGGACGTCCAATATGGCGGTCGCCGTCATTTCTCGAACATCCGCGTCCCCGATTTCGCGAAGATGGCCGATGCGGTCGGTCTGCGACATGAACGCGTTACAACCATAGCCGATATTCCCGATGCGCTGGACCGCGCCCGCGCACGGAAGGGGGCGGCGATCGTCGAAATCGACATGATCGCCATCGGCCCCTATCCGCAACGCTTCGCCGGTCCGCCGAAACTGGAGAACTGAAGCATGGCAGACGGCGCGCCCCTACGAATCGGCTTCATCGGCAATGGCGGGATTACCCGATCCGTACGGGAGGCGCTGTCCGGCACCGCGGGGGTCGATCACAGGGTCGTCGCCATTCTGGCCCGCTCTTCCTGCGTAACGGACGAGCCGCTGCTGGCACATGCATCGGATCTGATCGCAGCGGCGCCGACAGTGGTGATCGAATGTGCCGGCCATGGCGCGGTGGGCGAATATGGCGAAGACATCCTCCGCGCCGGCATTCCGCTGATCCTCGTTTCGACCGGGGCGCTCGCCGATGCGGCATTGCACGATCGGCTGATCGCCGCCGCCCGAGTCGGTGGCACGGCGATCATCCTGGCGCCCGGCGCAATGGCCGGCATCGAGGCATTGGCAGCCGCCCGGATCGGCGGCCTCACCCATGTCCGCTATGTCGGCAGCAAGCCTCCCCTTGCCTGGCGGGGCACGCCGGCCGAAAATCTCCTCGATCTGGCGAACCTCGCCAACGCCCAAAGCTTCTTTCGGGGGACGGCCCGCGAAGCGGCCTTGGCTTATCCGAAGAACTCGAACGTCTGCGCCACGATCGCGCTGGCTGGGCTGGGCTTCGACCGAACCGAGGTCGAGCTGCGCGCCGATCCCGGCATAACGAAAAACGTCCATCATCTGAGCTTTGCCGGAGCGGACGGCCAGGTCGTCCTCGACGTCGCCGGCGAGCCATCGCGAAGCAACCCGAAGACCTCCGCGCTCACCGCGCACAGCATCGCGCGGCTGGTGATCGGGATGGCCTCCCCGCTGGTGGTCTGATGGCGCAGCAGGATTTCTCCCGAATCTTCGTTGGTGGCATCTGGCGCCCCGGCGGCGGCCCGCTCGAACTCAGCATCAATCCCGCCGATGGCAGTGTCGTCGCCGAATTCGGCACAGCGAGCGTCGCCGATGTCGATGAGGCCGTTGCTGCCGGCAAGCGTGCGGCGAATGACCCCGCCTGGCGGGGCATGACCCCCCAGGCACGGGCGCGACTGCTGTACAGGATCGGCGACGCGATAGAATCCGACGCCGACGCCATAGCCGCGCTGCAAACGGCCGACACCGGCAAGACGCTGGCCGAGACCCGCGCGCTCGCGATGTCGGCCGCCGGGACGTTCCGCTATATCGCGGCGCTGCTCGAAACGATGGATGAGGCACTGACCAGCCCTCGCGGCAACTGCCTTACCATGTCGCTGCACGAGCCGATCGGCGTCGTCGGCGCGATCACGCCATGGAATTCGCCGATCGCCAGCGATGCGCAGAAAATCGCGCCGGCACTGGCCGCCGGCAATGCCGTTGTCCTGAAACCTGCCGAGTGGACATCGCTCGTCTCGCTCAGGCTGGCGGCGATCATCGAGCGGGTCGGTCTGCCCAGCGGGTTGCTGTCGG
>SCUQ01000149.1 GCA_004297635.1 Rhizorhabdus sp.
GGTCTATGCGGATGCCCGTTTCTGAGACGCGGCAAAGCGTGACGTCTGTGCAACAGGTGCGGGGGAATCTCGTCCCTGCAGGGACGGCGCGGTGCTTTTGATCAGCCGATGCTGGCTCCGCAGCATCCGATGCGATAGATCGGCTGCGCTGCGTCGGCAGGAGACACTCGCACCACAAGCGGGGCTCTTCGCGGGAGAGGTAATGCACCGGTGAAAGTCCGGTACGGCGTGCAGGACGTGGTGGCTGCGGTAAAATCGAGGATCCGGCACACGCCGATCCCGAGCCGGGAGAAAAACCGGACCGCAGTTCCACTGCCCCATGATGTCCAATCGCATCGGTGCCGCCCCCGCTATTGGTGAATCGCGCGTACACCCTGTTGCGCCGCCCACGCAAAACTGCGCCGAATCCCTGGCCGATCATACGAAATGATGATCAACGCAGCCTTCACCAATCTCGCCAACCATAGGCAAACCCCCTGTCGGTAACCTGGCCCCGTCGGATCGATTGGGAGCATGACGATGGGCCTCGCCCTTGGACGCATGAACGGAATGAAGCTTGCCGGTGCCCTGGCGCTCGCGCTGGCGTCGCCGCTGGTGCAGGGTGCGACAGGCCCCGGCAACAATATCGAGGAACGCCTCCTGGCCAGCCATAATCGCGAGCGGGCCAGCCTCGGCATCCCCCCGCTCGCCTGGAACGAGCTGCTGGAGCGAGATGCCCGGATCTATGCCGAGGAACTGACCCGGATCGGCCGCCTCGAACATTCGGTCGACGATCCGGGCGAAGTGGAGCCGCAGGGCGAAAATCTGTGGGCCGGCACCCATGGCTATTATGGCCCGGAGCAGATGGTCGGCCTGTGGGTCGCCGAGAAGAAGGATTTCAAGCCGGGCATCTTCCCGAACAACAGCCTGAGCGGCGATCTCGAAAATGTCGCCCATTATACGCAGGTGATGTGGCGCAGCTCCCGTGCGGTCGGCTGCGCGGTGGCGCATGGCCGCGAGGATGACTTCCTGGTGTGCCGCTACAGCGAGGGCGGCAATGTGATCGGGGAAGAGCCTTTCTAGGCTAAGCGCTCGACGGGAATAGTCGCCAGCCGATCAACGCCGGGGTGAAGGTCGCCCTGCGATGCTCCTAGTGGCCGTCGCAGGGCTGCCCGGCTCAGGCCTCGGCGGGTTCACCTTCCGGCCGGCTGCCGTTCTTTTTATACGTCACGCGCGCCACGCCCCCGATCAGGCCGAAGCCCAGCATCAGCTGCACCCAGGTCGATGGCTCCGGAACCCCGGGCATGTCGTCGGTGGGCGGGGCACCAACGGTGGGCGGCACGAAAATGGTCGGAGTCAGCGGCACCGAGGGATCGGGCGGCGGCGCCTCGGCGACCTGGATCGGCGGGCTGTCCATCGGCACCGGGGTCTGCTGCGGCAGGTTGGACAGAGCGAAAGGTGTGACGGTGGGGCAAGGCGTATCGGCCGAAGCCACCTGGACACCCTCCTCTTCCGGCGTGGCGCGCACGCGCGTCTTCGGCTTCGCATATTGGCGCGGCTGGGTAGCCTTGTGCACCGCATCGCGGACCTGAGGAACGCCAAGGCTCAACGCCGTGGTACCCGCGACCGGGCAGACACAGGTCATCAGCAACTTGGCAGCTTTTGACGCAACAGCTTCCTTCAACATGAAGAACTACCCCACTACACCCCCACGCAATCGCGTGCAGGCGGGATATAGCATATTTTCACGGCGACTACAAAATGACCTTGGTAAACATGTGCAAAATCGCCACCGCCCGCTGTCGCTACCGGCTGTTCCCCCGGTCAGCGATCCGCTATGGCCCTGCTGGAAGCGGCCAGACCGGCATCGCGACATGATGGTTGAGATCGGCGGAGATCCTTTGAGCGAACTGGCGCGGGACAGAACGGAACAGCGCGGCGGCCGCCCGGAGCGATACGGGCTGGCGGATCTCAAGCCGCTGGGCGAGGCGTTGCGCCGGCACTGGCTGCTGGCGATCGGCGCCGCGGCGCTCGTCATCCCGACCTTGTATGGCGTCGCCAGCCAGAGCTGGATCACGGAACAGGGCGCGCACGGACCGATCGTGCTGGCAACCGCACTGTGGCTGTTCGCCCGCCGGTGGACCGAGGTGCGCGCGCTCGCCCGGCCCGGCGACACCCGGATCGCGCTCGCCGGTTTCCTGATCGTCGCGCCGATCTATGTCGTCGCACGCATCATCAACGTCATCGAGGTCGAAGGCTTCATGATGTATGCGCTGCTGCTGGTCGCCGCCTATTGGCTGATCGGCTGGCGGCCGATGCGCGCCATGTGGTTCCCGATCATCTACATGCTGTTCATCTTTCCGCCGCCCGACACGGTGGTGGCGATGGTGACGCAGCCGCTCAAGATTGCGATCTCACAGGCGGCGATCAATCTGCTCTACGCCCTGGGCTATCCGATCGCGGGATCGGGCGTGATGATCATTATCGGCCAGTACCAGCTGCTGATCGCGGCGGCCTGTGCGGGGCTCAACTCGCTGATCAGCCTCTCCGCGATCGGGCTTTTCTACATCTACATCCGCCATAATGCGAACTGGCGCTACGCAATGCTGCTGATGCTGGCGATCGTGCCGGTCGCCGTGATGGCCAATTTCGTCCGGGTGCTCGCCCTGATCATGATCACCCACTATCTGGGCGACGAGGCCGCGCAGGGCTTCCTCCACACCTTCTCGGGGATCACAATGTTCCTCTTCTCGGTGCTCGGCATTTTCGCGGTCGATGCCGCCGCCTCGCCGCTGCGTCGCCGTCTTGCGCGCCGGGGCCGGTCGGCATGAGCGGCGATGACGTGGATCAGAAGCTGCTCTCGCGGCGGTCGCTGATCGCGGGCGGGCTGCTGCTCGGCGCCGCCGGCATCGCCAATTCGCGGCGCCCCGACGAGCCATTCAAGATGCTTCCGGAAAAGCTGCCCAAGCTCAACCCGCTCTTCCCGTGGAAGGTCGGTGACTG
This sequence comes from Rhizorhabdus sp., assembly GCA_004297635.1. Lineage (GTDB taxonomy): Bacteria > Pseudomonadota > Alphaproteobacteria > Sphingomonadales > Sphingomonadaceae > Rhizorhabdus. The sequence goes on from SCUQ01000149.1 coordinate 2,983, forward strand.
GGAATATCAGACGAGCAGCGGCCTTGTCCTGCCGCCGCCCGATCAGCTCAGCGACCGGCTCTACAACGCGATCATCACACGCTATTATGCGTCGCCCACCAACCTGCCGGTGATGATGCTGGTCGCCTATAATGGCGTGCAGGACGGCATGCTCCAGGTGCATCGCCCCGAAGTCTGCTACCCGGCGGCCGGCTATCAGGTCGAGCGCGACCACTTCATCCCGCTCGATGCGGGCGGCGGCGTCGTGGTGCCGGGCCATTATCTGGCCGCGCGCAGCGTCAGCCGCCACGAACAGCTGATTTACTGGACCCGCATCGGCAACGAATTCCCGGTCCAGTGGTGGCGACAGCACTGGGCGGTGGCGAAGGAGAATCTGAAGGGCCGGGTCCCCGACGGGGTGCTGATCCGCTTCTCGACTGCGGCACCCGATGACGAAACCGCGATCCGGACGCTCAAACGCTTCATAACGCCGCTGTTCCGGGCGTTATCGCCGACCGCGCGGCGCCTGCTGTTCGGTGAGGCGGGGGCACCCGCTCCCAGGGCCTGACGCGAACTCTATTGCGACGGCTTGTCGAGCGGCCGCAGCACGATATGGACGAAGGCGAGCGTGCCGGCGATGATCGCGATGGCGAGCAGATGATAGGCGATGCCGCCGCCGCCGACCGCCTTGTTGCCGAAATAATTGGCGACCGCACAGCCGGCGGACGCCAGCAGATAATTGAGCATCGAGTCGCCCGGGGGGCGCTCTCCCGCCGACCGTTGCAGAAACAGAACGACCAGCCCCGCGAAGATGGCGACGGTGATCCAATCGTAAATTGTTTCCAAATCAACGCCCTCCCAGCCAGATTGGTGTCATACAGGCTTGTCGCCGGGGCTGGCAATCATGTAGCAGTTCGCAGCGGCAAGTGTCACACATGCGTCGGGGGAACAGAGAAGTGAAGGTAAAGACTGCACTTTTGGGCAGCGTCGTTGCTGCTGCCCTGCTCGTCGCGGGCTGCCACAGGGAACCCAAGGGCCAGATTCTCGCCATCGTCAATGGCGAGGAAATCTCGATGCAGGAGCTCAATGCCGAGCTTCAGGGCGCCCGCATTCCCGATTCCGTCGATCGCAAGGTTCTGCGCAAGCAGGTTCTCCAGCGGCTGATCGACCGCAAGCTGATCGTCCAGAGGGCGCGGGAGCAGGGGCTGGACAAGACCCCGGAATTCATCGCCCAGCAGCGGCGGCTGGAGGAAAATCTCCTCGTCACGCTGCTTGGCCAGAAGATCGCGGCGCAGGTGCCGATGCCCGACGATCGCGACATCACCCAGTATATCGCCGACAATCCCACCCAGTTCGGTGGCCGTGAGCGGCTGCTGCTCGATCAGATCCAGTTCGGCGCTCCGAAGGACGTCAAACAGCTGCTGACCCTGCGCGACGCGCACTCGCTCGAGGAGCTTGCCGCGGGGATCCAGCGGCTCGGCCTGCCGATGACGCGCGGCAAGGGCGTGATCGACACCGGCCGGCTCGACCCGCAGCTGATCAAGGTGATCAACCAGCTGCCGCCGGGCGAGCCCTTCGTGCTGCCGTCCAACGGGCAATATGTCGCCAGCGTGATCGTCGGCCGCGATGCGACCCCGACGCCGACGCCGGTCGCAAAGGCCGCCGCCGCCGAGATGGTTCGCCGCAAGGAACTGGTGTCGGAGAGCAAGGCCCAGGTCGCCCGAGCCCGTTCGACCGCCGAGATCCAGTATCAGCCGGGCTATGAGCCCGACAAGTCGGCGATCAAGGCGAGCCAGGCGAAGAAGGAAGCCGCCAAGTAAGGCTTTCGTCCGGGCATTGCCCTAGCGATCCGGGCAGGCCGCACCACCCGTGGCGCGGTCTTCCAGCTTGCCGTCACGGGCGCTGCTTGACGCCGGGAGGCGTCGGCTGATCCATGCGAACCTGAAGGATCAGTAGGCGTTGCGATCCCAGATCAGCCGCCACACCGTCTCAAGGATGATCCTGAGGTCGAGCAGCAGCGACCAGTTTTCGATATAATACATGTCATATTCGACCCGCCGCTTGGCGCGCTCGATCGTGGCGATCTCACCCCGCAGGCCACGAACCTGGGCCAGGCCGGTGATCCCGGGCTTGACCCGATGGCGGGCCGCATAGCCGCGCACGGCCTCGAAATAATAGTCGTCACCTACCTTCATCTCGGTGGCGTGCGGGCGCGGGCCGACGATCGACATCTCGCCGGTCAGCACGTTGAAAAGCTGGGGCAGCTCGTCGATCGACAGGCGCCGGATGATGCGCCCGAACGGGGTGACGCGGGGGTCGCCGCGCGTCGTCCGCTCGGCACCGCTGACATCCTGGCGATCGACATACATCGACCGGAATTTGAGTACGCTGATCCGGACATTGTTGAAACCGAACCGCTCCTGCCGGAACAGCGCCGGTCCCCGGCTGGTGAGCTTGATGATCAGCGCGGTAAGCAGCAGCAGCGGCGACAGCAGAATCAGCCCGGCCAGCGCGAGCGTTCGATCCTCGACCGCCTTGAGCAGCCGGTTGAAGTCGCGCATCGGGCGCTGCCACAAGGCGAACAGGGGCAGCGAGCCGATGAACCGCATCGTATATTGCTGGGAAAGGTCTAGCGCCTCGCGGGGCATCATGCAGATATCGACCGAAACCTGCTGCAGCCGTTCGGTGATCTGATCGAGCCTGGTCTGGCTGATCATCGGCAGGGCGATAATGACCATGTCGACGTCGCCCTGCGCGATGCGCCGCACCAGTGCATCGAGCCCGCCCAGCAAAGGCACGGCCCAGGGGGTGCTGCGTTCGATCCGGGTGGTCCGTTCGTCGGCGATTCCGACCACGCGGACATAGGGCAGCCGTTCCAGATCGAGCAGTCGAAGCACCCGGTTGGAACTCTCCTCTCCCGCGCCGTAGATGACTATGCGCTGGCCGATAAAGCCCGCCTGGACCAGATACCAGACCAGTTTGCGCACCACGAAGCGGCTTATGAACAGAAGGCTGGGCGTGATGGTGAGATAGCAGAGCGCCAGGCCCGTCGAAAAAGGCTTGGCCGCGCCGAGCTGCCAGACCGTGGCATAGACCAG
>SCUQ01000608.1 GCA_004297635.1 Rhizorhabdus sp.
GCGCCTCCTCGAAAAGCAGGATCGCCCAGTCCAGCTGCTTCTGACCGATGTAATTATGCCCGAAATGTCGGGTCCGGCGTTGGCTGAGGCCGCGCGACGCCATCAGCACGGAATCAAGATTCTCTATAATTCGGGCTATACCCGGGACGCGATTATGCGTGACGGCAAGCTCGATGCCGGTGTCGACCTCATATCCAAACCCTTCACTTTCGCGCAGCTCGCCAGCAAAGTCCGCGAGCTGCTCGACCGCCCACCTGAGGCGCCGCGCAGACCTTAATCCTCTACCGGCTTCGACATAGAATGGGCAGGGTAGCCGCTATTTTTGAGGGTCGGAAACCCATGACGTGGCTGACCGTTTTGGCTGGGATTGGCGAGTTGCGCAGCTGCGACCCAAGTCGCTGCGATATAGGGGCATGACAAGCGTGCACGATGATGAAGTCGGAAGGGACGTCGAGGGCGGCGGACAGAGCAGTGGCATTCCCGCAGCTGGCACCTTGAGCGGCGCCAGCGAGGAGCCGCTGGGTGGGCAAGGCAAACGCCACTGGCGCGAAAGCACAATCACCCGCCCCGGGCTTGATGATCGTGGGGATGTCTTCTTTGCCGCGATCGAGATGACGCGCATGCCAATGATTCTCACAGACCCGAACATCGCTGACAATCCCATCGTCTTTGCCAACAAGGCGTTCCTCGATCTCACCGGCTACGAAGAACGCGAGGTTCTCGACCGAAACTGCCGGTTCTTACAAGGTGCGCAGACGGATCGTAGTGCGGTCGACATGCTGCGAGAGGCGGTCGCGAAACGTGAGTCTGTCGCATTGGAAATCCTGAACTACAAGCGCGATGGCACGCCATTCTGGAATGCGGTGTTCATTGGGCCCGTCTATGACACATCCGGTCAGCTTCTCTATTTTTTCGCTAGCCAGCTCGACGTTACGAGACGGCGCGAAAGTGAACAGGCCTTCCAGCAGGCTCAGAAGATGGAGTCCATCGGCCAACTGACCGCGGGCTTGGCCCATGATTTCAACAATTTGCTTCAAATCGTGAATGGCAATCTGGAAATGCTCGAAGGCAAGGTCGCTGGAGACAGGCCGCAGGCTTATCTGGAACGAGCGCGTAGCGCTGCCGAACGGGGTGCCAAGCTGACTGGGCAGTTGCTCGCCTTTGCCCGCAAGACAAGGCTCACGCCCCGCGCTGTTGACATCAGCGATTGCGTCACCGGATTTGTCGATGTGCTGGAAAGTTCGCTTGGGCGTTCGGTAGAATTGCATCTTTCCCTGCGCCGCAATCTTCCCAAAGCGCTGCTCGACGCCGAACAGTTCGAAATGGCGATCCTCAATATCGCCATCAACGCTCGCGATGCGATGCCAAAGGGCGGATTGCTCACGATTACGACCTCGAAGATCCACCTTAATGGCGATGCGCCGATGCGCCAGCTTTCGCCGGGAGACTATATCGCGATCGAGCTGTCGGATGAGGGCGAGGGCATGGCCGATCATGTCGCGGCGCGCGCTGTGGAACCCTTTTTCACGACCAAGGCTACGGGCAAGGGAACCGGTTTGGGACTCGCCATGGTAAGCGGTTTCGTTCAGCAATCCCGCGGACGTCTGGAAATAGATACGAAGCCCGGGGAGGGAACGACGGTTCGTATGCTGTTCCCGATCGCCACCGAGCCCGAATCCGTGCATGCAGTGCCTGAAACCTCGCGGGCGGTATCGCCCAGGCTGCCGGGTGCGGCGCTT
>SCUQ01000150.1 GCA_004297635.1 Rhizorhabdus sp.
GTCACCGCAGTTCCCCTTCGTCCGATCGCGAAGGGTTCGCTGGCCAAGCTGTGGGTTGGTGTTGCTGCGGTCGTGCTTATCGGCGTCGGCGCTGCCTATGTAACCACCGAGAAGCAGGTGGCGATGGCCAAGTCGCCCGCCGAATTCCTCGCGGACAATCGGGGCGGGGACGTCGTCGAGACCGCGTCAGGCCTCCAGTACAAGATCCTCGAAGAAGGCAATGGGCCCAAGCCTGGCCTGAACGATCTCGCGCTCGTCGATTATGAGGGGCGGCTTCTCAACGGCGAGGTGTTCGATTCGAGCGCGCGTCATGGCGGCCCCGCACCGATGCCGCTGCAGGGCATGATCCAGGGCTGGACCGAAGGGCTCCAGCTGATGAACAGCGGCTCCAAATATCGTTTCTGGATGAAGCCCGAACTGGCCTTTGGCGATCGCGGCGTCCCCGGCAAGATTCCGCCTGATTCGCTGATCGTTTTCGATGTCACGCTGAAGGCGATCATTCCGCCGCAGGCGATGGGCATGGGCGCGATGCCGCCGGGCCATGGCGGCATGTGAAGCCGCCCGGCATCATGAGATAGGAGAGGACGGGGCCGCGGTAAAACGCGGCCCCGATCTGTTTTGGGCGGTGGCGTTTCGCTTATGTGGCGTTCGCTTATATCGCAGGCTCGTTATTCAGAACCTGTTTCGGCAGCCATTCAGCCACGCAGATGGCCTGGAGCAATGGTCGTCGAGCCGCTTCGGCAGGCGCCGGGGCGTTGGAGTCGTCTCTGGCGGATGCTGAACCAAGTTCAGCATGACGGCGGGAATATGCGAAGGGGGAGCCCGGAGGCCCCCCGCCGCCCGTCAGCGCGCTTCGCGCTGCGGGTGCAGGCTGGTGCCGGCGCGGCCGCCGCGCAGGGCGGTGAACCAGCTGATCGGGTTCCACAGCTTGGTGGTGCCATCGAGCGAGAAGGTTATGAACTCGGCACGGCCGCCGAGATTCTCGAACGGCACAGGACCGTCCAGTCCGTTGCGATAGGCGGGCACGCGGCTATCGGCGGACTGATCGCGATTGTCGCCCATCACGAAGATATGGTCGGCGGGAATGGTGACCGCCGGATAATCGTCGATCTCGGGCATATAGCCGAGATCGAGCGTGTCGTAGCTGCGGCCGTTGGGCAGCGTCTCGCGGAAGCGCGGCAGCGCGCAATAGAGCTTTCCGTCGCGGCCGACCATGCGGAACCGCGCGACTTCGAACTGATCGCAGGGGACATTGGCGTCGACAGGGATCATCGCCGGGCTCTCGGGCACGCGCTTAACCGGCACGCCGTTGAGCACCACCACCCCGCCGCGCACCTCCAGCCGGTCGCCCGGCAGGCCGATCACCCGCTTGATGAAATCGGTATCCGCCTGCGGCGGCTTCAGGATCACGATGTCGCCGCGTTCGGGCAGGCGGCCGAGCAGTCGCCCATGGATGAACGGCAGCACGTGGAAGCTGGGCGAGACATAGGACCAGCCATAGGGATATTTGGTGACCACCAGCCGATCGCCGGTGATCAGGGTCGGCATCATCGATTCGGACGGGATGTAGAAGGGCTTGGCGATGAAGCTGTGAAAGCCCAGCACGGCCAGGATCAGCCAGAAGATGCCGCGCGCCTCCGCCCACCAGTCTGTGCCCGGCTTCTTCGACGCCGCCGGCGGTTCGGCCGGTGCGGAGGGTGCGTCCGTCGCATTGTCCATGTCTTCACTCGGCTGATCGCTCACGCGATCCCCTCCTTACAGCGGGCGCGCATACAGGATGACGAATGCCTGCGCCCAGGGATGATCGTCCGTCATCGTCAAATGTACCTCAACCGCGTGGCCCGGCGGCGTCAATGCGTCAAGCCTTGCCTTGGCGCCGCCGGTCAAAACCAGGGTGGGGGCACCGCTCGGCAGGTTGGCGACGCCGATGTCCTTCATGAACACGCCCGCCTTGAAGCCGGTGCCGACGGCTTTTGAAAACGCCTCCTTGGCGGCGAATCGCTTCGCATAGGTCCCGGCCCGGGTCAGCGTCCTCCGCTCGGCCTTGGCGCGCTCGATATCGGTGAAGACGCGATTGACGAAGCGCTCGCCAAAGCGATCGAGCGAAGCCTGGATCCTCTCTATGTTGCAGAGGTCGGAACCGATGCCGACGATCACCTCGCCTCGTCCATGAGGGCGCGCATACGCTGGACCACCGGGCCAAGCCCCTCGAAGATCGCCTCGCCGATCAGAAAATGGCCGATGTTGAGCTCGGCGATCTGCGGAATGGCGGCGATCGGCGTGACATTGTCGAAGGTCAGGCCATGGCCGGCATGGGGCTCGATCCCGTTCTTGGCGGCCAGCGCCGCCGCCTCGGCGATTCGGCGCAGCTGGGCGGCGCGTTCCTCGCCCTCGGTATGGGCGTAGCGGCCGGTGTGGAACTCGACGACGGGCGCGCCCAGCGACAGCGCGGCTTCGATCTGGCGGGGATCGGGCTCGATGAACAGGCTGACGCGGATGCCGGCATCCGCCAGCCGTGCGATCAGCGGCTTCAGATGATTATGCTGGCCGGCAGCGTTGAGCCCCCCCTCCGTGGTCAGCTCCTCGCGCCGTTCGGGGACGATGCAGGCGGCGTGCGGCCGATGCCTGAGCGCGATGGCCACCATCTCTTCCGTGGCCGCCATCTCCATGTTGATCGGCAGCGAGATCGCACCGATCAACCGGCCGATATCGTCATCTATGATATGCCGGCGATCCTCGCGGAGATGAGCGGTGATGCCGTCGGCGCCCGCTTCGCTGGCGATCTGGGCTGCGCGCATGGGATCGGGATAAAGCCCGCCCCGCGCGTTCCGGATCGTCGCGACATGGTCGATATTGACCCCGAGGCGCAGCTTGTTCACGCCGCGACCTTCGCGCGGCTGCCGGGCTTCACGGCCGGGATCGCCGCCAGCTCGGCCGGCAGGGCGTCGGCGGCATAGGTCGGCACGTCGAGCCGGACCAGCGGGAAGAAGGGCACGCCGAGGTCGGCAGTGCCGTTCGACCGGTCGACCAGCGATGCGGCGGCGATCACCTCGCCCCCGGCGTCCTCGACCGCCTTGATCGCCTCGCGCGACGATAGGCCGGTGGTCACGACATCCTCCATCAGCAGCACCTTCTGGCCCGGATCGAGCCGGAAGCCGCGGCGCAGGCCGAACACGCCCTCGGGCCGTTCGACGAACATCGCGTCGAGGCCGAGCGCGCGGCCCATCTCATGGCCGGCAATCACGCCGCCCATCGCCGGTGAGACCACCGCGCCGAGCTGAATCTTGATCTTGTCAGGAATCTTCAAGGCCAGCGCCTCGGCGAGCCGCGCTGCCCGGGCCGGATTCATCAGCACGCGCGCGCATTGCAGGTAGCGGGGGCTGCGCAGACCCGACGACAGGATGAAATGCCCTTCCAGCAGCGCTCCGGCGGCCCGAAATTCGGCGAGTACCTCGTCATCCGTCATCATGTGAATCCCGTAAGTCGCTGCGGCTTTGCAGCATTTGCTCAGATAGAGGCAGTATATATTCGCTTCAACCGCTTGCATTCGGCGCCAAGCGGTGCTTGAGGCGCAGAGAAGCCGCGCCTATAAGGCGCTCGATTTCGTAGGGCCCGACAACAGGCAGGCGCGGATTCAACCGCGCTTCACGGGGGTAAGATGAAGACGTTGAAGACAATCATGATGGCGCTGTCGCTGGCAGCCATTCCGGTAGCGGCCCAGGCTCAGGATGCCGCCACGGCACCAGCGGCTCCGGCCGTGGCTGCAACCGCAGAGGCTGCGCCCGCGGCGGCGCCTGCCGCTCCGGCCTTCCAGCATCGTGCCCCGGACGCGAATATCGGCCAGCCGATTCCCGGCGGGTTCAAGATCCAGCCGCAGGTGACTGAGATCGGTCAGGATGCGGAGTGGTTCCACAATTCGCTGCTGATGCCGATCATCACGATCATCTCGATCTTCGTCCTGATCCTGCTCGCTTATGCGGTGATTCGTTTCCGCGCCAAGGCGAACCCCGTTCCCTCCAAGACCTCGCACAACACGCTCATCGAGATCGTGTGGACGCTGGTTCCGGTGCTGATCCTGCTGGTGATCGCCGTTCCGTCGATCCGGCTGCTCGCGCATCAATATGCCCAGCCCAAGCCAGATCTGACGATCAAGGTGATCGGCAACCAGTGGTACTGGACCTATCAATATCCCGATAATGGCGATTTCGAGCTGGTCTCGAACATGCTGCCCGATGCCGAAGCCAAGAAGCGTGGCGAGCCCCGCATGCTGGCGGTCGACGAGCGGGTGGTCGTTCCGGTCAACGCGATCGTCAAGGTCATCGTCACCTCCAACGACGTCATCCACAGCTGGGCGGTGCCCGCCTTCTGGACCAAGATGGACGCCGTCCCCGGCCGCCTGAACGAAACCTGGTTCAAGGCCGATCGCGAAGGCCTCTATTATGGCCAGTGCTCGGAACTGTGCGGCGCCCGCCATGGCTATATGCCGATCGCGGTCGAGGTCGTCTCCAAGGAGAAGTTCGCCGAGTGGGTCCGCTCCAAGGGCGGCAAGATGCCGGGTGAGGACGCGGCCCCAGCCGCGGCGCCTGCTCCGGCCGCCGCTCCCGAGGTGGCCGCTGCCGCTCCGGCCGCGCCCGCCGCACCTGTCACGTCCCAGCCTGCGACCGCGCAGAACTAAGGCCTGATCCATGACCGACACAACCGCAACCGCTTCGCACTTCCATGCGCACGAGGATCATGGTCATCATGATGCCGATCACAAGCCGGCGTTCTTCCAGCGCTGGTTCATGTCCACCAACCACAAGGACATCGGCACCCTCTATCTGATCTTCGCGATCTTCGCCGGCATCGTCGGCGGCGCGATCTCGGGTCTGATGCGCGCCGAGCTGGCCCAGCCCGGCATCCAGTATCTGCAGACATGGACCGCGCTGATGGGCGGCGCGCCCGATTTCGATACCGCGCTCCACATGTGGAACGTGCTGATCACCGCGCACGGCCTGATCATGGTGTTCTTCATGGTCATGCCCGCCATCATCGGCGGCTTCGGCAACTGGTTCGTCCCGATCATGATCGGCGCGCCCGACATGGCCTTTCCGCGGATGAACAACATCTCGTTCTGGCTGCTCGTTCCGGCTTTCCTGATGCTGCTCGGCTCGTCCTTCGTCTCGGGCGGTACCGGCCATGGCGCAGGCGTGGGCTGGACGGTCTATGCGCCGCTCTCCACCAGCGGTTCGGCCGGTCCCGCCGTCGACATGGGCATCTTCGCGCTGCATATCGCAGGCGCGTCGTCGATCCTCGGCGCGATCAACTTCATCACCACCATCTTCAACATGCGCGCGCCGGGCATGACCCTGCACAAGATGCCGCTGTTCGTATGGTCGGTGCTGGTCACCGCCTTCCTGCTGCTGCTGGCGCTGCCGGTGCTCGCCGCGGCGATCACGATGCTGCTGACCGACCGCAACTTCGGCACGACCTTCTATGATGCGTCGGGCGGCGGCGATCCGGTGCTCTACCAGCATCTCTTCTGGTTCTTCGGCCACCCCGAAGTGTACATCATGATCCTGCCGGGCTTCGGCATCATCAGCCAGATCGTCTCGACCTTCTCGAAAAAGCCGGTCTTCGGCTATCTCGGCATGGCCTATGCCATGGTCGCGATCGGCGTCGTCGGCTTCGTCGTGTGGGCGCACCACATGTTCACCACCGGCATGTCGGTCGACGTCAAAATGTACTTCACCGCCGCGACGATGGTTATCGCGGTCCCCACCGGCATCAAGATCTTCTCGTGGATCGCGACCATGTGGGGCGGCTCGATGACCTTCAAGACGCCGATGCTGTGGGCGATCGGCTTCATCTTCCTGTTCACCGTGGGCGGCGTCACCGGCGTCGTGCTGGCGAACGGCGGCGTCGACAACTATATGCACGACACCTATTATGTGGTCGCGCATTTCCACTATGTGCTGTCGCTCGGCGCGGTCTTCTCGCTGTTCGCGGCCTTCTACTACTGGTTCGGCAAGATGTCGGGCCGCATGTACAACGAGTTCCTGGGCCAGGTTCACTTCTGGCTGTTCTTCATCGGCGTGAACGTACTGTTCTTCCCGATGCACTTCCTGGGTCTCGACGGCATGCCGCGCCGTATCCCGGATTATCCGGATGCGTTCGCCAAGTGGAATTCGCTCGCGACCCATGGCTATGAGATCATGGCGTTCAGCATGATCTTCTTCTTCGTGAACATCTTCTGGTCGCTGTTCGCGGGCAAGAAGGCGGAAGGCAATTACTGGGGCGAAGGCGCCACCACGCTTGAGTGGACGCTGTCGAGCCCGCCGCCCTACCACCAGTTCGAGCAGCTGCCGCACATCGGTGACGATCACAGCCACTGATCGACGGCTGCAGCGATATGATGGGCCGCCGCTTCGACATCCTGTCTGAGCGGCGGTTCCACAAGGACTGAATGAAAGACCATGGCGAGTAAGGCTTATCCTGTTGCGATCCCGGCCGCGGCCGACTGGCGCGATTTCCTCGCGCTGACCAAGCCGCGCGTACTCAGCCTGGTGGTGTTCACCGGACTGTGCGGATTGCTCGCGGCGCCGCAGTCGATCAACCCGGTGCTGGGCTTCACCGCGGTGCTGTGCATCGCGATGGGCGCGGGCGCGGCGGGGGCGCTCAACCAGTGGTATGAGGCCGATCTCGACGCGATGATGGTCCGCACCGCGAACCGGCCGCTACCTGCCGGCCGGATGGATCGGCAGTCGGCGCTGCATTTCGGCGTCGGTCTCGGCGCCTTCTCCGTGATCCTGATGGGCCTCGCGCTCAATCTGCTCGCCGCTGCGATCCTGGCGGTCTCGATCCTTTTCTACGTGGTCGTCTATACGATCTGGCTGAAACGCCGGACGCCGCAGAACATCGTCATCGGCGGTGCCGCCGGCGCCTTCCCGGCACTGATCGGCTGGGCGGCTGCGACCGGCCGGGTCGAGACGCTGCCGGTGCTGCTGTTCGCGATGGTCTTCCTGTGGACCCCGCCCCATTTCTGGGCGCTCGCGCTGTTCATCAACTCCGACTATGCCCGCGCCGGGGTGCCGATGCTGCCGGCGGTCGTCGGGCAGCGCGCCACCCGCATCCAGATCATGCTCTATGCGGTGCCGATGGCCGTCGCCGCCGTCGCACCCTGGCCGCTGGGCCTCACCGGCGCCCTCTACGGCATCGGCTCCTGTCTGCTGTCGGCGCTGTTCGTGCTGCTCGCGGTCCGCGTCGGCTTCAGCCGCGAGACCGATCAGGCCGCGATGAAGCCGGAACGCCAGCTGTTCGCTTTCTCGATCCTCTATCTCTTCCTCGTCTTCGGACTCCTCGTGGCCGACAAGGTGGTGCTGTGAACCTGACCCCCGACGAGGAAGCCGAGATCCGCCGCCGGCAGAAGTCGCGCGCGATCGTGATGGCGCTGCTGTTGGGTGGCTTCGTCATCCTGATGTATGCGATCTCGATCGCGAAGATGCTGTGAGCCAGCGCAACCACCAATTGACCGGCGCCACGATGGCGCTGCTCGCGCTGGCCATGCTTGGCCTGGGCTTTGCGGCGGTGCCGCTGTATCGCATGTTCTGCCAGGTCACCGGTTTCGGGGGCACCACCATGCGCAGCGCAACGGGCGTGGCGCCCGGCAGCGTCGTCGGCAAGCTGATCAATGTACGCTTCGACGCCAATGTGTCACCGAACCTGCCCTGGAGCTTCGCGCCCGAGAAGAAGGTCGAGCGGGTGGCGATCGGCGCGCGCGAGATGGCCTTCTTCACCGCGACCAACCTCAGCGATCATCCGATCACCGGTACCGCGACGTTCAACGTCACGCCTGAACTGGCCGGTGCCTATTTCACCAAGATCCAGTGCTTCTGCTTCACCAGCCAGACCTTGAAGCCGGGCGAGACGGTGCGCATGCCCGTCGTCTATTATGTCGATCCCGCCATCCTGAGGGATAAGGAAGCGGGCAAGTTCAACGAAATCACCCTGTCCTACACCTTCTTCCCGGACAAATCCGCTGTGGATTCGGAACGGGCGGGCGGTTAAGGACGATCCAGCAATAGGCCTGCGGGCGAAAGATCAGGGGCACGAAAATGGCCGGAGCCAAGAGCCACGACTACCATATCCTTCCACCGAGCCCATGGCCGTTCATGGGTGCCGTCGCGGCGTTCGCGCTGTTCGGCGGCTTGGTCATGTGGATGCACAAGGTAGCCTATGGCGCCGAAGTGATGGGTCTCGGTATCGCCGGCGTCCTGGCCACCATGTTTTTCTGGTGGAGCGACACGGTGAAGGAAGCCCATGCGGGCGACCATACCCCGGTCGTCCAGCTTCACCTGCGCTACGGCATGATCCTGTTCATCGCGTCCGAAGTGATGTTCTTCGTCGGCTGGTTCTGGGCGTGGTTCGATTTCTCCCTCTTCCCCGTCGCGCTGCAGTTCAACGAGGGCGCCACCTCGATCATCGAGGGTCCGAACACGATCACCCACGCCGCCGGCGTCTGGCCGCCCAAGGGCCTCGAGGTGATCGACGCCTTCCATCTGCCGCTGCTCAACACGCTGCTGCTGCTCTGTTCGGGCACCACCGTGACCTGGGCGCATCACGCGCTGCTGCACGGCGATCGCGACGGCCTGAAGAAGGGCCTGTGGCTGACCATCATCCTCGGCGCGGTGTTCACCTCGGTGCAGGCCTATGAGTATGTGCACGCGCCGTTCCCCTTCAAGGGCATCAACTATGGCGCGGCCTTCTTCATGGCGACCGGCTTCCACGGTTTCCACGTGCTGGTCGGCACGATCTTCCTGATCGTCTGCCTGATCCGCGTCTATAAGGGCCACTTCACCCCGCAGCAGCATTTCGGCTTCGAGGCGGCGGCCTGGTATTGGCACTTCGTCGACGTCGTCTGGCTGTTCCTGTTCGTCGTCGTCTATGTCTGGGGCGGCTGGGGCGCTCCGGTCCACGCCGGCTGATCCGCCGGATCGACTTGACCGAATCGGGGCGCGGCGGCGGGGAACACCTGCCGCCGCGCCCTTTCTTTTGAAGGCAGAATGTCGATGACCGAAGCCCCGACCGCACCCGCACCGATCGAGGCCGCGCTACGGGGCCTGTGCCCGCGCTGCGGCGCGCCCGGTCTGTTCGCGAACTTCCTGCGCTTCGCCGATCGCTGCGGCAGCTGTGGACTGGATTATCGGGATTTCAACGTCGGGGACGGCGCGGCGGCCTTCCTGATCCTGATCGTCGGCGGGCTGGTCAGCCTGCTCGCGATCCTCGTCGAACTCAAATGGTCGCCCCCGCTCGTCGTCCATCTGCTCCTGTGGATTCCGCTGACCATCGTGCTGACCATCGTCCTGCTCCGCGTCGCCAAGGGGCTGCTGCTGGTGCTCGAATATCGCAACGCCGCCCGCGAGGGCCGGATCGTGAAGCACGACTGATGCGCCGGGTGCCGATAGTACCGACCCTGATCGTCGGGCTCGCGGTCGCGACGATGATCGCGCTCGGCGTCTGGCAGCTGCATCGCGCCACGTGGAAGGAAGGGCTGCTCGCCAGCTATCGCGGCGCGGCGCATGAGCCGGCCCTTTACGGCCTCCCCGCCGATCCTTCCGTCGATCGGGTGGCGTTCCGCCGCGCCCATATCCTGTGCCGGATCACCAGCGCACCGACGATGATCGGCGGATCGGACCGCACGGGGCAGCCGGGTTTCCGGAATATCGTCGGCTGTGCGCTGATCGACGGGCGGCGGATCATGACCGATCTCGGCTGGAGCCCGCCCTCTGCGAAGCCAGTGCTGCCTGCAATCGGCCAGAGGATCAGCAGGCCATCGCCTTCAATCCTCTGGCCGATTGCAGGC
>SCUQ01000151.1 GCA_004297635.1 Rhizorhabdus sp.
TTCGAGGAACTGGCGCGCAAGCGGATCAAGGCGCTCGTCGTCCGCATCGATTCGCCGGGCGGATCGGTCACGGCCGCCGAAAAGATCCGGTCGGCGATCGTCGCCGCCAAGCAGACGGGCATTCCCGTAGTTGTCTCCATGGGCGGGCTCGCCGCGAGCGGCGGCTATTGGATAGCCACCCCGGCCGATCGCATCTTCGCGGATCAGGCGACGATAACCGGTTCGATCGGCGTATTCGGCATATTGCCGACCTTCGAGGGATCGCTCGCCAAGCTCGGCCTGTCGGCGGACGGCGTAAGGACGACCCCGCTGTCGGGCGAGCCCGACATCTATCGCGGCCCTTCGGCCGAGTTCGACGCGCTGATGCAGGGCTCGATCGAGGATATCTATCGCCGCTTCACCAGCATCGTCGCGGAGTCGCGCAAATTGCCGATCGAACGGGTGCGCGCGATCGCCAAAGGCCGCGTCTGGGCGGGCAGCAGCGCGCGGCAGATCGGCCTGGTCGACGAATTCGGTTCGGTCGACGACGCGGTGGCGGCAGCGGCGAAGCTCGCCAAGCTCGATCCCGCCAAGGCCCGGCCGCTCTACATCGAAAAACAGCCCGCCCAGTGGAAAAAGATGCTCCAGACGCTGTTCGGTCCCGATGAGGGGAACAGCGAGTCTGCCTCAGCGCGCGGCCCCTGGGGCGCCGTCGCGCTGCGCTCCGACGCAAGCGTGCTGGCGGCACTGGGCCAGGCACAAAGGGTTCTCACCGGCCCGGCTATTCAGGTTCGCTGCCTCGAATGCGCGACGGCGGGAACTCCGCCCCGCCCCGGCGACATCGCCGCCGCGCAAAGCCTGCTGGCATGGGCGAGGCGCTGAACGTCCGTCCTGCCGCCGCTGCCGATGCGGCCGCGATTGCCGCCATCTATGCCCATTATGTCGACCATAGCGTCATCACCTTCGAACTGACGCCGCCCGATGCCGCCGAAATCCTCTCACGGATCGGCCATATATTGCCGCGCTATCCTTTCCTCGTCGCCGAACAGGATGGGCGGATCATGGGCTATGCCTATGCCGGCAAACTCTATGAACGGGCCGCCTATCGCTGGGCCGTCGAGACCACCGTCTATGTTGCGCCCGACCGGCATCGCCAGGGCATCGGACAGACGCTCTATGCGACCCTGATCGCAACCCTCGCCCAACAGGGTTTCCAGACCGCGTTCGGCAAGATCACCCTGCCGAACCCGGCCAGCGTCGCCCTGCACGAAACATTCGGCTTCATTCGCTGCGGGGTATTGAGCCGGGTCGGCTACAAACATGGTGGATGGCACGACGTCGGGCTCTACCAGCTCGAACTGGGAACCCGGCCCGCCCGACCCGAGGAGACCCGGCCGTTCGTCTGAACGGCTGCAGAATCAGACGAAGCGGCTCGTGCACATCTTCGCGGTCTCGGCCGGCGCGCCGAGCTTCACCATCTTGCCGAGCGCGGCCTGTTTGAGGGCCAGGGTCTGTTCATATTCGCTGGCGCCCCGCGCCTTCAGGCCGGCGCCGATGGTGCTATCCAGGTCACGGCGCATCTTCATCAGCTCGGAGAGCTTCTCCTGCGCTCTGGGTTCATTGGTCTGAACCGTCTTCACGAGGAAATCGCCAAGCGAGTAGCAGCCCAGTGCCGCATCGAAGCGCGCCTTGGGAAGCTCGATATCGGCGGTCTTCTTGACCTGCGGATAGGCCTGGTCGCAGGGGCTCTCCAGCTCCTGCCACTTACCGTTGGTGATATCGGCCTCGACCTCGCCCATCCGGCTCACCACCTCCGATGCCTTCTTCGCCGAAAAGGCGCCCGTGTCGGACGCGGCGAGCATCGCATAATGGAGGATGCGGGTCTGATCGTCGAAGCCGAGATCGCCCTGTGCCGACGGCGATCTGGCGCGGGAGCTGGCGGCGCTGACGACCGCGCAGGTCGCTGCCTTGCTGACCGAATCGCCCGGCAAGGCGAGTTGTTTGGGACCGCAGCCGGCGAGCATCAGGGCCACCGCCGACATCGCGAACATAGGGTTACGCATCACTACACCTCGACAAATAGTCCACGACTCTACGTTCCGCGATCGGGAGAGTTCCCGTCGCGAAACGAAGCTGTCGCCACGGTGAATGACGGCGGCGGGTGCGACGATCAGTCCCGGTAGCCCGGCAGGCCGAGGCCGCGCAGTATCGCCAGCGCACGCAGCGCGAACCCCGCCAGCGCCGCGAGTGCCGCAGCCGCAAGCAGCGGAACGCCCGCCATCATCAGCAGCACGAACAGGCCGGCGGACAGCGCCGCCGCGGTAACGTACAGCTCCGGCCGCAGCAGGATCGATGGCTCGCCGGCCAGCACGTCGCGGATGATGCCGCCCATGCACGCCGTGATGACGCCCATCGCCGCCGCGCCCAGCGGCGGCACACCAAAGGCCAGCGCCTTCCACGATCCGAATACGGCATAGGCCGCCAGCCCCACTCCGTCGAACCACAGGATTGCGTGTTCCGGCCAGATTTTCCGGGGTGTGAGCCACACCGCCAGCGCGGCGAGCAGGCAGACGAGCAAGGCGCAGATCGGAAGAGCGTCG
>SCUQ01000152.1 GCA_004297635.1 Rhizorhabdus sp.
CGCGATGCTCCAGGTGGAGGTCAGCCAGGCCGATGTCGCCGACGAGATCTTCACCCGGCTGATGGGCGACGTGGTCGAGCCGCGGCGCGAGTTCATCCAGGAAAATGCGCTGAACGTGGCGAATCTGGACGTCTGACGATGTCGCCCGGAGCGACATCGGCCGGCCCGCGAGCATGATGACCCCGCGCGTCCTCGTCGACGCCGATGCCTGCCCGGTGAAGGAGGAGATCTACAAGGTAGCGTGGCGGCACGAGCTGCCCGTCACGCTGGTGTCCAACCAGCATCTGCGCATCCCGCCACACCTGCTGCTGGACAAGGTCGTCGTCGGATCGGGCTTCGACGCCGCCGATGACTGGATCGCCGAGGCGAGCGGCCCGGCGACCGTCGTCGTCACCGCCGACATCCTGCTCGCCGATCGCTGCATCAAGGCGGGCGCCACGGTGATATCGCCCAGCGGCAAGCCCTTCACCGCCAATTCGATCGGCGCGGCCGTCGCCACCCGCGCGATCATGGCCGATCTGCGCGCGGGCGCGACCGCCCCCGGCATCGGCGGACCGGCGCCCTTTTCCAAGGCCGATCGCTCGCGATTCCTGCAGGCGCTCGACGAGGCGCTGGTGCGCCTCAAGCGCCTGCGCGGCTGACGGCCTACTTCCCTTCGACGAACGCCTTGAGCAGGCTGGCCTGCCCGCCCATCACGCCATCGACCGCGGCCGCCATGGGCTGGAAGCCGCCAGGCATGAAGCCACCGACGGCATAGGTCTGGCTGAACGTGGTGCCGCCGTCCGCCGGTGCCAGTTCCCAGCTCAGCGCCCCGGCGACGCCCATCGCCTGGAACGGGCCAAGTTCGGCGCGAAGCCGGATCAGCCGGTTCGGGACGATGTTGACGATCCGGCCATGCTCCGCCGCGCCGCGCACCGCCGGGATCGTCTCGCAGAAACAGCCCCCTGCGACCGGATCGAGCGTGATGTTCGCGGCGCTGCCCGACCAGCTATGCGCCGAATCCCACCAGCGGCCGGGGGTGAGCAGCGCGGCATAGACCGTCTCCGGAGGCGCCGCGATGTGGACCAGCTGCTTGACGATCAGGCCGTTGGCATCGGCCGCCTTCACCTCGGCCTGGATTGGCGCGGCCACGATCAGCCCCGATAATGCCATCATCCATTTCATCGCTCACCCCTTTTGTCGCGCGTTACGGGCGGCCCTATTCCGACCGGGTCAGATCGAGCGCACCCAGATAGTCGAGTTTGCCGATCGGCGCGCCACGATGCCGCAGGATCCCGTAGGCGGTGACGATATGGAAGAAGAAATTGGGCAGACCGAAATCGCGGACATAGCCGGCGGCGGTAAAGCGGATTTCGCCCTTGGGAATCTTGACCAGAACCGCCTCCGCCTCGCGCCCGTCGATGGCCGATGCCGGCACGCTGTCGAGATAGGCGATGGTTTTCGCGATACGATCGCGCAGTTCGGCGACGCTGTTCTCCTCGTCGGGCATCGGCGGGATCGGCACGCCCGACAGCCGTGCGGCAAGCCCGCGTGCGGCATCGCTGGCCATCTGGATCTGCCGGGGGAAGGGCAGCATGTCGGGCGCAAGGCTGGCACTCATCCAGTCCGCTTCGGCAATGGCGGCGCCGGCGAAATGCGCTGCTGCCTTGTCGAGGATGTGGCCGAGGTTGACCAGCGCGCGGCGCACCGGTGGAATCGCGGCGTCATACAAGCTGGTCACAAGCACCCCCTTCGGCCGATATGGCCCAGGCCGGATAGCAAACCGCCCGCCCCCCTGAAAGGAGAACGGGCGGTGCTTTGCTGCGGACGGGGGGCTGAATGCCCGCAGCGGTTGGAACGGTTCAGCGGGCGAGCATCGTCACCGCCGAAATCTGGGCCGGGTGGAAGCCAAGCTCGATCAGCCGGGGCGCGAGCTCGGACGTGTCGGCGCGATCGACCAGCCTGCAGACGAAGCGCCGAAGCGTTTCGAGCCGCGGATCGGCAAGCGGCAGTCTGGGCCGGAACCCATGGGCCTGACCGAGCAGCCGGCCGAGCCAGCCACGCTGACGGGCGTCGCAGCCATGTTCGCCCGCCTCGCGCATCGCGAGGCTGACGACCTTCCACTCGAGCGGCGAGAGCGGGGGAAACTGCGCCCCGGCATCGGCCCGAATATCCATGGCTGCGGTCATCGCGTCCTCCTCAATTAACGCTTGTTTACGATTCGCGGATCAGCTTGGCTGTGATCTGAGCCACATGCCGGCCCTGA
>SCUQ01000153.1 GCA_004297635.1 Rhizorhabdus sp.
CCGCCCGCCAGGCTGGCGCTGCCGACCGGCGAGGCGATGACCATATTGCCCGCGCTGGCATTGCCCGACGCGCCGTTGAACCCCTCACCGGCCTGGGCCGACGCCTCGAGATAGGCATTGCTGCCGCTATGGTTGATGCTGCCGCTGCCGCCGCTCATTCCGATCTGGATATAGCCGCGCGCCGGATCCTGCGAATCGAACGGATTGCCGGAGGCGCCGGCGGCATAGAGCGCGTTGCCGCCATTGGTATAGCCGTCGCCGCCGCTGGCATTCGCCCCCAGGCGCAGGTCGCCATTGGTCACGTTGAGCGTACCGGGATTGGTCGACAGGATGACCCGGCCGCCGCTGCCGGCGCCCCCGCTGCCGGCGCTGCTGAAGCCGCCGTCGCCGCCATCGCCATTGGCGGTCATTTCCAGCCCGCCCGAAATAGTGGTGGTGCTGCCATTGAGGTAGATGCCGACCTGGCCGGCGGTGCCGGCGCCGCCGTCGCCGCCGGATCCGGTGGCCGTGCCGCCGATCGCATCGGCGCGGGCGAACAGACCGCCACCGTTCACCGCGATCGTACCGGTGGCACCGATGCCGCCGTTGACGCTGATATTGCCGCCGATGCCCGCGCTGGCCGATCCGCTGTCGTTATTGGCGCCGATGCCGACCGCGAGCAGGCTGAGGCCGGTGCCGATCGTTATGTTGGAGGCGTTCTGGTTCGAAAGGTTGACGTTGCCCCCGGTGCCGACGCCGCCGGTGCCGGTGCCGTTCGCGGCGACACCCGAAGCGCCGATCGTCAGGTCGCCGGTGATGGTGAGCTGCGAATTGTTGTTGGCGAGGACGCTGCTGGTGCCACCGGTGGCCGCCATCGCCGCGAACGGCGTATCGGGCGGGCCGAACGAGCCCGGCGCCGCCGCCGACAGGACGCGGACATTGCCGCCTATCGAGATATTGCCGTCATTCGCGTGCAGGGTCGCGTTGCCGCCCTGCGCCGGAGCGAACGCATAGTTGGACTGGTTGCCGCCGAGCGGACGGAAGCCGACCGCATTGGCCAGCACGTCGAGATCGCCGGTGATGCTCAGCGTGCCG
This sequence comes from Rhizorhabdus sp., assembly GCA_004297635.1. GTDB lineage: Bacteria > Pseudomonadota > Alphaproteobacteria > Sphingomonadales > Sphingomonadaceae > Rhizorhabdus. The sequence goes on from SCUQ01000153.1 coordinate 1,075, forward strand.
CCATTTTCCGTATAGGCCCGCGACGTACCGGCGATGACCGGGCTGCCGTCAGGGCTGAAGGCCCGGGTCGAATCGACCGTCGCCTTGCCGCCGACATTCAGCGTGACGCCGTTCTGACGCGCGGCGATATGCGCGTTGGTGATGCCGTACAGATAGGCATCGCCGGAAAACTGCGCGGTGCCCGTCGTCGATGCGGCATAGGTGTTCTGGGTCGAATAGGCGATCACGTCGCCCCGGAAATTGCCGCCGTTGATATTGATGTCGGCGAGCTGCGACGTCGTGGGCGCGCGCGTGCCGATAAAGTTCTGGTTGGTCGACGAGATGTTGAAGCCGCCCGACAGGACGATGGAACCGTCAGCGGCCCGCGATGCCGCGACCGCCGTGTCGAAGCCGAGCCCGGCGGGGTTGAGCGCCATGGTGACGGCGCTGTTCTTGGGCACCGAGACCAGATAGATCTGGCGCGCGAAGCTACCGCTGGTCGAGTCCCGCCACTGCGTCGTGCCGTTATGCTGTACGGCGCTGTCCGAGCCCATCGGCACGACGATATCGAACAGACCGCTGTTGATCGTCAGGTTGACCTGCTGGCCCGCGACATAGGCGGCGCTGCCGTCCACCGTGACCGTGCCGCTCTGCTGGATGACCGGCGCCACCACCGCGACATAGGCACCACCCGACGCCGCATTGGCGTTGATCACCGCGCCCGAACTGATCGTCACGCTGTTGGCGACGCCACCCGAATTCATTCCGATCGCAGCCGAGGGGCTGATGGTGCCGGCCGTGGACGGATCGCCGGTGGTGAGCAGCAGACCGCCGACGTTGAACACCGCGGTGCTGCCGACAAGCAGGCCGTTCGGCGTGTAGAACCAGACCCGGCCGCCGTCATTGGCGGTGACGGTGCCGTTCAGCGCGACGCTCCGGCCCACCGCATTGTCGGTCGGCAGGATGCGGTTGAGGATCGTGTAGTTGGCGTTGCCCGGGCCATTGAACGTCACCGTCTCGCCCGATGGCAGGAAGTCGATCGCGCCCGCGCCCGAATTGGTGTCGGACGGATTCCAGGTGAGGACCGCGGTCGGGCTGGTGACGTTGATCGTATCGGTCGTCGGCGTACCGGAGAAGGTTCCGCTGTTGACCGTGGGGTTGCCCAACTGCGCCGCGAAGCCCGCTGCCGCGACCTGCTTGGCGGGCAGGGCCAGCACGGTCGCCATCGCGAAGGCGGACGTCAGGGTCCGCGCGGGCGACGCTTCGCCGGGATTGCGCGACGGGATCGGATCGATCGAACCTACGATGTTACGCATTACTGATCTTCCCAGGGCCAGAGCTTGGTAGCGATAGATACGAGGAAACGGGGATCATGGTTGTGGGTCTGCAGACCGGCGCGTTTCAGCGGGACCGCAACGGTGCCGTCGATCCGGAAACGGTTGTTGAGCACCGCGCGCACACCACCGCCGACCGAGGCGACGAAATCGGGGTTGGGCGGACTGCGATCCACAAAGCTCGCCTTCTGCCAGGTCCAGGCGATATCGGTGAACGCGAAGGGCAGGACGGTGAGGTCGACCTTCTGGAACGGCCGCGTATTCGGCAGGCGCAGTTCGAAGCCGCTGCCGACGCCGCTGTCGCCGATGATCACGCCCGGATCATAGCCGCGCCCGATCGTGAAATTGCCGGCCGAATATTCCTCGAAGCTGAACAGCGGGGTGAAGGCATATTGCGCACGCGGCAGCGCGGCGATCCAGAAGCCGTTGCCCAGACTATATTCGAACGAGGCCGAGCCGCGCACCAGCGTCGAGGTACGATCGCCATCGGCACGCGCGGGCGTCAGCGGTCCCAGGGGATTGCCGGGCCGGGCGATCGACGGCGGCGAGGCCCCCAGAATGTTCAGGCCCTGACGGAGTTCGATCGAGCCCGATCCGCGCCATCGCGGCGCGCGGCGTTCGGGCACGTCGGCGGCATCCATGTCGATGCGCAGGAAGCCGACCCGCAGCTTGTCCCTGCTCAGCGCGCCAGCCAGGGCGCCATCATCATAGGTAACGGTCTGATTGAGATAATCGAAGCCCGCCGCCCCGACGAGGCTGAAGCCCTGGGTACGGATCCAGGGATAGCGGACCTCGCCGGTCGCGAACAGGGTCCGCGCCTTGATCGTGAAGGCCGCCCCGTCCAGCGTCGGCTTCGACCAGGCATAGGTGAAGTTGCCCGCCAGCGTCAGCCCCTCGCCGCCCAGCTTCGTGTCATAGCCGAACTGGACGATCTGCTGTTCCTTGAAATCGGCGGTGCTGGACACCGAAGCGGTCAGCCGGTCCGCGCCGAGCAGCCCGTAGGTCGCGGCCTGCAGCGCGCCGCTCCAGCGGCCCGAACTGTGCGACGAGAAATTCTGCGCATTGAAATTGACGTCGAGCGGGGTGCGGATGACGCTGATCTCGCCGACCAGCTCGCCCGGCACGGTGCCGGCGGGCTTCAATGCGAGGCGCACCTCATAGCCCGGCATGTCGCGCGACAGCAGCAGATAGCGTTCGGCGCGATAGCGGTTAAAGACCTGCTCATCGATCAGGTGCTGCATATAGGCCTGCAGCGCGCCTTCGGCCGGGCCGGCATCGCCGCGCACCCGAATCGCGACGATCTTGGCGAACAGCACCTCGAACCGGACGACGCCATTCTCGATCCGCTGCACCGGCACCTGGACCGCGGCGAGATAGCCCTTCGCACGCAGCGCCGTCGCCGCAGCGTCCCGGATCGTGCAGATCGTGCTGATCGGCCGGTCGGTGCCGAGCAGCGCGGCATAGCTGGCCTTCAGCTCGTCCGGCGTGATCCCCTGGAGATTGTTGAACTGGGCATCGGTGATCGTCACCTTGATGTCGGCATAGGCCGGAGAATCGAGGGCGCATGGCGCGCGTTCGATATCGCCGTCGATCTTCAGCCGCGCCGCGCTGGGCGCCTCGCGCTGGCGATTACGGTCGATTTCTTCCCGCGTGGGCGCGATCTGTTGCGGCGCGACAGGCGGCGCGCCGGGCACGATCTGTGCGTGCGCAGGATTCGATATCGACAGCAAAAGCAGCGCGGACAGAACCGCGGCTGAAAAGAGCGCGCTACGCAAAATGCCCCCCAATGACCCCTCATCGGCGGACCCCTCCGCCACTATCCTGCTTATCCGCCTTTCGCGCCAATGTCATCGACTTAATGTGCGATACATCGGCGGAAGGGGCGGCGGGCAAGCCCTTCCGTGGCGCTGCCGCGCGCTGCGCCATGCGCCAGCCGCCCCGCATTGGAAACGCACTATCGCACAATAGGGCCGATGCGGTCATTTTGTTGCTGCGTCGCAACGACCGGCTTGCGCATCGGCCTTGCCCGGCCTAGAGGCGCGGACGCGACAGGTTCCCGGAAACGGGAAAAAAGGGAATTCGGAAGGCGGATGTTCCGCCAGGCCGAAGCTGCCCCCGCAACTGTGATCGGTGAGCGATCGTCCATCTGCGTCACTGGATGCGCAAGCATCCGGGAAGGCCGGGCGAGAGCGGTGACCCGAGAGCCAGGAGACCTGCCTGTCGCGGTCGTTCCTTCATGCGGGCGGGGTGTACCACATGATCGAGGGATATCCTCGCGTGACGACGTTCGACGGAGTCGCGCGCGGGGAATCTGTATCTGATCCTCCACGCGGGACTCCGATGGCATGAACCATGGGAGATTATCCATGCGGACGTTTACCACTACCCTGATCGCGGCGCTCGCCGCCTTTCCCGCCACCGCCCACGCCGAAGAGGCGGCCGAGGCCGACAGCATCATCGTCACCGCGATCCGCGGCGAGGCACTGTCGTCGGAAATCGGCCAATCGGTGACGGTCCTCGACCTGGCGACGATCGTGCGCCGCCAGACCATTTCGGTCGCCGACCTGCTGCGCACCGTGCCCGGCGTGACGATCGCCCGGAACGGCGGCCCCGGATCGGTGACGAGCGTCTTCATCCGCGGCGCCGAGAGCGACCAGACCGTGGCGCTGATCGACGGCGTCAAGCTCAACGACCCCGCTGCGCCGGGCGGCGGCTTCAACTTCGCCGATCTGCTGACCGACAATGTCGAGCGGATCGAGATCGTCCGCGGCGCCCAGTCCGTGCTGTGGGGCAGCCAGGCGATCGGCGGCGTCGTCAACCTGATCACGCGCGTGCCGACCGAGGATCTGGAGCTGGGCGTGCGCGGCGAATATGGCCGCTACGATCAAAGGCACCTGACCGGCCATGCGTCGATCACCACCGGCCCGGTCGCGCTGAGCGCGGGCGCGGGTTATCTGGCGACCGACGGCATATCGGTGTTCGACCGCCGCCAGGGCGGGACCGAGCCCGACGGCTATCGTCTGTTCGGCGCGCATGCGAAGGCGGTGGTGACGCTCAGCGATGCGGTGTCGATCGACCTGCGCGGCTTCTACACGAAGAGCAAGGTCGACCTCGACGGCTTCGCCCCGCCCACCTTCGCCCTGGGCGACACCCGCGAATATTCCCGGCAGCGGCAACTGGTCGGCTATGCGGGGATCAACGGCGCGCTGTTCGGCGGCCGCCTGCAAAACCGCCTCGCGGTCGCCTGGACGCGGATCGACCGCGACAATTACGATCCTGCCGCGGGTCCGGCAAAGACCTTCGACGGGCTGGGCCGCAACCTGCGCTACGAATATCAGGGCCATGCCGACCTCGCCGGCTGGGCCAAGGCGACGTTCGGCGCCGAGCATGAGGAGCAGCGCTATCGCACCGCCAGCAGCTTTTCCCCGTTGCAGCGGCGCAAGGCCAATATCGACAGCCTGTACGGCCTGTTGACGGTCAAGCCGGTCATCGGCCTGACCGCCAGCGGCGGCATCCGTCATGACGATCATAGCGGCTTCGGCGGGCAGACCACCCCGACCGCGAGCCTCGCCTATACGCCCAACGAGGGCGGGACGGTGCTGCGCGCGAGCTATAGCGAAGGCTTCAAGGCGCCGTCGCTCTACCAGCTCTATGGCGACTTCGGGAATGCGAACCTCCAGCCCGAGGAAGCGAAGAGCTGGGACGCGGGAATCGAGCAGCGCTTCCTGGATGGCCTGATCGAGGCGCGGGCGACCTGGTTCCACCGCCGCGTGACCAACCAGATCGATTTCCGGGGAATCACCTATCGCAACATCACGCGCGCCCGGGCGCAGGGTGCCGAACTGGAGCTGGCGGTGAAGCCGGTCCAGGGCCTCGAGATCCGTGGCAATTACAGCTACACGGACGCCGAGAACCGCGAGCGCGGGGGCGCCAATTTCGGCAAGCGGCTGGCGCGTCGCCCCAAGGACGCGGCCAGCGTATCGGCCGATTATGACTGGCTCGAAGGCTCCGCCGGTTTCACCGTCACGCGCGTTTCCGGCAGCTTCGACAATGCCGCGAACACGGTTCGGCTGCAGGGTTACACGCTGGTGGATCTGCGCGCCGCCTGGCCGATCACGGGGGGTATCGAGCTGTTCGGCCGGATCGAGAACCTGTTCAAGGAACGCTATCAGACCGCCAGAAATTATGGCCAACCCGGCCGGGCCGCGATCGGCGGGGTGCGCTTCCGCTACTGACAAGGGACGGGGCCGGCGCCTGCAACGCGCCGGC
>SCUQ01000154.1 GCA_004297635.1 Rhizorhabdus sp.
GGCGAAGGCAAGCATTTCAGCGCGGGCCACGACATCGGCACGCCCGAGAAGGACAGCCACATGCCGCGGGTGCGCAAGACGCTGTGGTGGGACCATCTCAACAAGGGCGGCGCCGAACGGCAATATGTGCTGGAACAGGATGGCTATCTCGGCCTGTGCCGCCGCTGGCAGGATATCCCCAAGCCGATGATCGCCATGGTCCAGGGCGCCTGCATCGCCGGCGGGCTGATGCTCGCCTGGGTCTGCGACCTGATCATCGCGTCGGAGGACGCCTTCTTCCAGGATCCGGTGGTCCGCATGGCGCAGCCCGGCGTGGAATATTTCGCCCATGCCTTCGAACTGCCGCCCCGCGTCGCCAAGGAGCTGCTGCTGCTCGGCCGCCGCATGCCCGCGCAGCGCGCCTATCAGTTCGGCATGGTCAACGAGATCTTCCCGCGCGAGACGCTGCGCGAGGAGGTCCGCAAGATCGCCGCCGAGATCGCCGAGCGCGATCGCTTCGGCCTGATGCTGACCAAACAGGCGGTCAACTTCGTCGAGGATCTGCGCGGCAAGCGCCAGGCGATGGACGGCGTGTTCCACATGCACCACCTCGCCCATGCCCATAATCAGCTCATGACCGGCAATCTCGTCGGCGGGCTCGACGCCAAGGCGATGGCCAGCGCCAACAAGAAGCAGGCCGGAGAAAGCTGATCATGGCTACCATCGCTTCGGATCGCACCGCGGAAAAGCCGCTGCTGCTCGACGGGCTCGTCGCCCTGCTCGATGGCGCCGCCGATGCGGCGCAGGCGTTCGTCGCCACCGCCCGGCCGCAGGTCAAGGCGCGGATCAGCGGTGCCGATGGCAAGGTCGATCGCGTGCTCGCCGATGTCGAGCAGCATATCGTCCACGGTTTCGGCTGGTTCGCCGCCTATGCCGAGATGCTGCGCGAGGTCGCGCGCTGGGCGGCGACGCTACAGGCCGAAGGCAGCTTAGGTGAGATCGAGGCGCTGCTCGCCCAGCTTCTCTTCGCCGAATATGGCGCGCAGATGCTCGGCGGCATCCCCATGAACCAGGGCGAGATCATCCGCGCCACCGACATCAGCGACGATCTGTCGGCGCTCGACGCTCCGGCCTTCCGCACCCTCGTTCACGCGGGCGGCGGCCAGGCGGTCAAGAGCGCCATCGCCCGCCATCTGGTCGATGCGCGCGGACGCGCCACGCTGGAGAATTGCGGCCTCGACGAGACGCTGGACATGGTCCGCGACCAGTTCTTCGCGCTGTCGAACGAGAAGGTCGCGCCGTTCGCGCATGAATGGCACCTCAAGGACGAGCTGATCCCGCTCTCGCTGGTCGAGGAACTGGGCGAGATGGGCGTGTTCGGCATGACCATCCCGGAGGAATATCAGGGCCTCGGCATGGGCAAGACGGCGATGTGCGTCGTCTCGGAGGAATTGTCGCGCGGCTGGATCGGGGTCGGCTCGCTCGCCACCCGCTCGGAAATCGCCGCCGAACTGATCCTGACCGGCGGCACCGATGAGCAGAAGGCCTATTGGCTGCCCCGCATCGCCAGCGCCGCGATCCTGCCGACCGCGGTGTTCACCGAACCCGATACCGGCTCCGACCTGGGGTCGCTGCGTACCCGCGCGACACTGGCCGACGGCGAATATCGGGTCAGCGGCAACAAGACCTGGATTACCCACGCCGCCCGCGCCGATGTGATGACCCTGCTGGTGCGCACCGATCCCGACACCCGCAATTATGCCGGCCTGTCGATGCTGCTCGCGCCCAAGCAGCGCGGCACCGTCGCCGATCCCTTCCCCACCCCCGGCATGTCGGGCGGCGAGATCGAGGTGATCGGCTATCGCGGCATGAAGGAATATGAGATCGGCTTCGACGATTTCCGCGTGCCCGCGCAGAACCTGCTGGGCGGGGTCGAGGGCCAGGGCTTCAAGCAGCTGATGGCGACCTTCGAAAGCGCACGCGTCCAGACGGCGGCGCGCGCGGTGGGCGTCGCCCAGGCGTCGCTCGACATCGGCCTCGCCTATGCGCTTGACCGCAAGCAGTTCGGCCGGGCGATCTTCGATTTTCCCCGCGTCGCCAACAAGCTGGCGATGATGGCGGCCGAAATCATGGGCGCCCGCCAGCTCACCTATTTCGCCGCGCGGCAGAAGGATGCGGGCAAGCGCTGCGACCTGGAAGCCGGCATGGCCAAGCTGATCGGCGCCCGCGTCGCCTGGGCCGCCGCCGACAATGCGCTGCAGATCCACGGCGGCAACGGCTTCGCCACCGAATATCAGGTCAGCCGCCTGCTCGCCGACGCCCGCATCCTCAACATCTTCGAGGGCGCCGGCGAAATCCAGGCCCAGGTGATCGCCCGCAGGCTTCTCGACGGGGGGAATTGACGCCCCAACCCGTCACCCCGGACCTGATCCGGGGTGACGGGTAAAAAATCGAGGCGGGATGGCAGCCCGGCCACAACCGGATAAGCATCCCCGGCTATCGTCACGGCATCCCTGCCATTGCCACATACCACCCGTCATTCCCGCGAACCCGAGGACACCTTTATTATAACTCGGGTTGCGTCGGGTTTCGGCGTGTCATTGGTGAAGTCGAGAATGCCCATCAGCGAGCCATGAAGGGTGGCGTGGACCTCG
>SCUQ01000155.1 GCA_004297635.1 Rhizorhabdus sp.
CCGAGATCCACCTCGTGAAGGAGGGCGTTGTCCTGTCCCGGGAATCCCGATCGTCGGAAAAATTCATGCACGGCATCAAAGTGCTGATGGCGAAGAACTACATCGACAATCTCTCCGAAGAGGTCCGCAAGGGGATGCTGGAAAAGGCAGAGCAAGGCCTTTGGCCGAGCGCCGCGCCGTTCGGATACCGGAACGGCGTAGAGCCGGACGGCAAGAAAGTCATTGTGGTTGATCCCGACCAAGGGCCAACCATCGCCCGCATGTTCGAGTGGTATGCTACAGGCAACTATTCCCTGAAGGAAATCGGCGCCATGGCGCGGGGCGCCGGACTTGTCTATCGCAAGAGCGGACGTTCTGTTCCGGTCAGCACCGTGCATAAAATCCTGCGTAGTCGTCTCTATACGGGCGACTTCGAATGGTTGGGCAAGATTTACAAGGGCAGCCATCAAGCGCTGGTCAGCCTCGACCTGTGGCAATGCGCTCAGGACATTCTCGACGGCAGGAACAATGTCCGCCACGCCAAGACAGGCGGAGGCGTCAAGGATTTCGCATTCACCGGCCTGATCTCGTGTGGGCACTGCGGTTGCGCGCTGACCGCCGAGATCAAGAAGGGCAAATACATCTATTATCATTGCACGGGGTATCACGGGAAATGCCCGGAGCGTTTTGTCCGGGAAGAAGTTCTCGAAGAGCAATTCGCGACCATTCTGTCGCGGTTGCGGTTTGATGAGGACGTGTATGACCTTATCGTCAAGGCGCTTCGCGACGGCTACTCCGTTGAGAAGCGTGACCACGATGAGGCAGTGGCGCGTCTTCGTGCCGAGATCGACCGGCTACGGAACCGACTGGAAGGCGTCTACATCGACAAGCTTGATGGGGCCGTCAGCGACGACTTCTACCGCCGGATGTCGATCCAGTGGCGCGACGAGATTGATCGTTGCCAGCGTGACATGACCCGCCATCTGGATGCGAGTAGCGCCTATATGGACGAAGGGGTCGCTCTCCTTACTCTTGCGCGTAAGGCCCACAGGCTGTTCGAATCGCAAGCCTCTGTCGAGAAGCGCAGACTGGTGAATTTCGTACTATCGAACTGCATTTGGCAGCATGGTGAGTTGCGAGCGGAATACCGGCAACCATTTGATATGCTTGTTGAAATGTTCAGTCCACCGCCACCCTCTAATGAGGGCGACGGGGCTGAAATTCCGCAAATTGAGAATTGGTCGGGGAGACAGGATTCGAACCTGCGACCCCCTGGTCCCAAACCAGGTGCGCTACCAGCCTGCGCCACTCCCCGACAGGAGGGCCGCTATAGGAGAATGGCGGCTTCCGCAATATCACCCGTCCCATTCGGCGATGAATGGAGGCGGAGCGGCAGCGCCATGCGACTTTACGGCTATTTTCGGTCCTCGGCGGCCTATCGCGTGCGGATCGCGCTCAACCTCAAGGGCATGGCGGCGGACCATGTGCCGGTCCATCTCGTGAAGCCCGGGCCACTGCCGGCCTATCGTGCCGCCGTGAATCCGCAGGGGCTGGTGCCGGCGCTGGAAAGCAACGGGGACGGGCTGATCGTCCAGTCGCTGGCGATCATCGATTATCTGGAGGAGCGGCAGCCCGATCCGCCACTGCTGCCCCAGGGTCTTGCCGAGCGCGCCTATGTCCGCGCGGCGGCGCTGCTGATCGCCTGCGACATCCATCCGCTCGCGAATCTCAGGGTGCTGCGCTACCTCAAGCAGGAGCTGGGGCAGGAGCAGGACGCGATCGACACCTGGTATCGTCACTGGGTGGAAGACGGGCTGGCGCGGCTGGAGGCGTTCGTGCGCGACAGCGGGCGGAGCGGGGCTTTCCTGCATGGCGACAGGCCGACGATGGCCGATTGCTGCCTGGTACCGCAGCTGTTCAACGCCCGGCGGCTGGCGTGCGATCTGTCGGGCTTCCCGACGCTCGTCGCGATCGATGCCCGTTGCGCCGACATCGAGGCTTTCAGCCTGGCGCACCCGTCGGTTCAGCCGGACGCGGAGTGAGGACGGAGCGGGGCGTAAGAAAATGGTCGGGGAGAGAGGATTCGAACCTCCGGCCCCTGCCTCCCGAAGACAGTGCTCTACCAGGCTGAGCTACTCCCCGACGGAGATCCGGTCGTTTTTTTCGGCTCGGGAGCCGACCGGATGGAGCCAAGTCGGGGCGCTATAGGGGCCGGTCCGATTCCCTGCAAGAGGGCTGTTGCGCGTTTTTTGGGGGGAGCGGGCCGGCACCGCTGTTTCAGCCATGCTGAAACCCGGCCTCATGCAACGGCGCCTTGCGGGCGACGCCGACCGCGGCGAAGGCGGCCAGCACCCCGAAGGCGCCGGCGATGGTGAAGGCGGGCAGGTAGCTGCCGGTCTGTTCGCGGATCAGCCCCGCGCCGAACGCCGCCACCGCCGCGCCGATCTGGTGGCCGGTCATCACCCAGCCGAAGATGATCGGCGCCTTTTCCTCGCCGAAATGGCGATTGGCGAGCGCGACGGTGGGCGGAACCGTCGCCACCCAGTCGAGTCCGTAGAAGATCGCGAAAAGCAGCAGCCCGGTCGACTGGAAGCCGGCCAGCGGCAGCGCGATCAGCGACAGGCCGCGCAGGCCATAATAGACGAACAGCAGTTTGCGCGGATCGTAGCGGTCGGTGAGCCAGCCCGAGGCGGTGGTGCCGAGCAGATCGAACAGCCCCATCAGCGATAGCAGGCCGGCCGCCTGGACCGGGGCGATGCCATTGTCGCCGCAATAGGCGATCAGGTGCGTGCCGACGAGGCCGTTGGTGGTCAGCCCGCAGACGAAGAAGGTGCCGAACAGCAGCCAGAAGATCGGGGTGCGGATGCCTTCCATCAACGTGCCGATCGCCATGGAAGCGCCACGCGCCGGGCCGGTTCGCGGCGCCGCCGCGCCCGCTGCCTCGCCATAGCGGGTGGCGCCGATCGCCGCCGGGTCCTCCGGCATCAGCAGCCAGACGACCGGGATCAGGCACGCCGCGCCCAGCCCTACGCTCAGCGCGACCGGGGTCCACGCGCCGTTGCGCGTCAGCCACGCCAGGACCGGCAGGAAGAGTAGCGATCCGGTCGCCGTGCTGGCGGTGAGCAGCCCCATCATCAGCCCGCGCCGCGCCGCGAACCAGCGGTTGATGACGGTCGCGCCCAGCACCGGTGCGATCGCGCCGCTGCCGATGCCGGATACCAGTCCCCAGCTCAGCACATAATGCCAGCGCTCGGTCATCCACAGGCTGGACAGCGTGGCGACTGCCATCAGCGTGAGACCGCCGATCATCGTCCGCCGGATGCCGATCGTCTGCATCAACCCGGCAGCGAAGGGGCCGGTGAGGCCATAGAGGAAGATGCCGATCGCCGCGGCCAGCGATATGGTGGCGCGGTCCCAGCCGAAATGCGCTTCCAGCGGCAGCATCATGACGCTGGGCGCAGAGCGCAGTGCGGCCGCGACGAGCAACGCGACGAAGGTCACCGCGATCACGATGAAGGCGTAATGCTGTCCAGTGGCGCGGCGGTGAAGCATTGTCGTCAGGTGCCGATCGGCATCCGGTCGTGCAAGCCCGAAGATTGGTCCGTCACCCCAGCCGGGCCGGGATGACGGACTTCATGATGGTGTCAGGCCGCAGCCTTGGCCGCCTTCGCCGCCTCGATCGCCTCGACGACGATCCGGCGCGCCTCGTCGGCGTCGCCCCATGTGCCGATCCGGACCCATTTCTTGGGCTCGAGATCCTTGTAGTGGGTGAAGAAATGCTCGATCTGCTGCATGATGATCTCGGGCAGATCGTCCTTCTCGTCGACCTTCGAATAATAAGGGAAGGTGCCGTCGACGGGCACGGTCAGCAGCTTTTCGTCGCCACCCGCCTCATCCTCCAGCTTGAGCACCGCGATCGGGCGGACCCGCACGACGCAGCCCGGGATGAAGGGGGAGCGCGACACGACCAGCGCATCGAGCGGATCGCCGTCGGGCGACAGCGTGTGGGGGACGAAGCCGTAATTGGCCGGATAGCGCATCGGCGTA
>SCUQ01000156.1 GCA_004297635.1 Rhizorhabdus sp.
GGAACCCCGACGCGCCGTGCCGCGCTGCGCCTCCTCGACGCCGTGCTGCGCCGCGGCCTGCCCCTCGAATCGGCGATGGACGGCGCCTGCGGCGATCTCGATCGCGCCGATGACCGTGGTTTCGCCCACGCGATCGCGGCCGAGGTGCTGCGCCGCACGGCGGATCTCGACGGCCTGATCGACAAGGCCACCGAGCGACCGCTGCCCGACGACGCCAAAGCCCGGATGGTGCTCCGCATCGCGCTGGCCCAGGCGCTGGGGCTGCACACACCGCAGCATGCCGCGATCTCCACCGTGCTCCCACTGGTCGATGGCGGCCCCCGCAAGCTGGTCCATGGCGTCTTCGCCACGGTGATGCGCGATGGCGCGATGCTGCCCGATCCGCCCAACCTCCCCACAGCCATCGCGGACCGCTGGACGAAAAGCTGGGGCCGGGAGGCCGCCGAGGCCGCGCGCGTAGCCCTCGCCGCGCCGCCGCCGATCGACATCAGCCTCAAGCCCGGCGTCGATACCGCGGAATGGGCGGAACGGCTTGATGGCGACAGCCTCGCCCCGGGCCATGTCCGTATTCCGGCCGGGCGCCGCGTGGTTGACCTGCCGGGCTATGACGAAGGCACATGGTGGATACAGGATATCGCCGCCTCGATCCCTGCCCGTCTGCTGGGTCCGGGTGCAGGCCGCCGCGCGCTGGATATCTGCGCCGCACCCGGCGGCAAGACGATGCAGCTCGCCGCCGCCGGCTGGGCCGTCAAGGCGATCGACCTGGCCGAAGCGCGGATGGCGCGGCTCACGGAGAATCTCGAACGCACCCGCCTGACGGCGGAAACCCATGTCGCCGATGCGACCGGTTTTTCGGATGGCGCACCCTATGACGCGGTGCTGCTCGACGCGCCCTGTTCGGCGACCGGCATCTACCGCCGCCATCCCGATGTGCTCCACCGCGCCGGCCCCCGCATCATCGCCGAGGCCGCCGAACTGCAGGCGCGGTTGATCGCCCATGCGGCAAGCCTCGTCGCACCGGGCGGCCTGCTCGTCTATGCGGTCTGCTCGCTGGAAGCCGACGAGGGCGAACAGATCGCCAAGGCCTTCCTCGCCGCGCACTCCGATTGGCGGATCGATCCGGTAGCACCCGGCGAGCTGCCGGAGGGCTTCGTCCCCGACAAGGTCGGCCGGGTCCGGGTGCGCCCCGGCACGCTCGCGGAGCGCGGCGGCGCCGACGGCTTCTTCATCGCGCGGTTCCGGCGGAGCTAGATCGCCACCTTGCCCGCCTCCCCCGGCCCCGCTAATCGGGGATGATCATGACCAGCCCCGTTCTCATCTCGCCATCGATCCTGTCCGCCGATTTCGCCCGCCTGGGCGAGGAGGTGCGTGCCATTGACGAGGCCGGCGCCGACTGGATCCATGTCGATGTCATGGACGGCCATTTCGTCCCCAACATCACGATCGGCCCGGCCGTGGTGAAGGCCCTGCGTCCGCACACGCAGAAGATCTTCGACGTCCATCTGATGATCTCCCCGGTCGATGCCTTTCTGGAGGATTTCGCCAATGCCGGCTCGGACATCATCACCGTCCATCAGGAAGCCGGCCCGCATCTTCATCGCACCATCCAGCGGATCAAGGGTCTGGGCAAGAAGGCGGGCGTTTCGCTCAACCCGGCCACCCCGGCGAAGACGCTCGACTATATCATCGAGGAGGTCGACCTCGTCCTGGTGATGAGCGTCAATCCCGGTTTCGGTGGCCAGAGCTTCATCGAGAGCCAGCTCCGCAAGATCGAGGCGATCCGCAAAATGATCGACAAGACCGGCAAGGACATCCATCTCGAGGTCGATGGCGGCGTCGATGCGAACACCGCACCCCGCGTGATCGCGGCGGGCGCGACGGTGCTTGTGGCCGGAACGGCCAGCTTCAAGGGCGGCCCGTCCGCCTACGCGAGCAACATCGCCGGCCTGCGCAGGGCGTGAGCGCCACGCGATGAGCGATCCGTCCGGCTTCGACAATGGCGTCGAGCCCGGCCGACGCCTGATCAGCGTCGAACATGATCGCAGCCATTCGCTCGCCGAACGGCTGGCCGGCCGTATCCATGCGCTGAGCTGGCGCTCCCCGGTCCATCATTTCCGGTTGCGCGGCCGCTATCCGCTGAAGCTCTTCGACGTGCCCGCCGACCCGATCGAAGGACTCGTTCGACTCGGCGGGGCGATGCTCGACGGCGAGATATTGTGGCAGGGCGAAAGCGTTCGGATCGAGGATTACGACTTTCGTCCGCGCGCGATGTCGGCGGCGTTCAGCGATCATCTGCAGAGCTTCGCCTGGCTGCGCGACCTGAGCGCAGCCGGCCCGCGCCAGCGCGTCGCGCCGATCGCCGAACTCCTCGCCAGGCGCTGGCTCGATGCCTTTGGCAAGCAGGTCCACGAATTCGCCTGGCGCCCCGATCTGTGGGGGCGGCGCATCTTGTTCTGGGGATGCCATGCGCCGCTGATGATGTCGTCGGAGGAACTGCGTACGCCGCTGCTCAACGCGCTCAACCGGGGCGCGAAGCATCTCGACAATTGCGCCGACAAGGCCGCGCCCGGCCTGCCGCGTGTCGCCGCCTGGGCGGGCGTGACGGCGGCCGGGCTGCTGATCCCCGGCGGCGAACTGCGCCAGCTCCATGGCGAACAGGGGATCGAGCGCGCGCTGACCGACGCGATCCATGACGACGGCGGCATCGTCAGCCGGTCGCCGGTCGAGCAGATGGATCTGATCGGCCTGCTCGCCATGCTCCGCAAATATTATGAGATGCGCGGCCAGCGCCCCCCCGCCCCGCTCACGGACGCGCTGGGCCGCGCGGTGGCACCATTGCTGGGGCTGACCCTTGGCGATGGCGGCCTGTCGAGCTGGCAGGGCGCATCGCCGATCGATGGCGGCCGGATCGACGCGGTGGTGGCAGCCTCCGGCGTCCGGGGGCGCCCGCTCCGCCAATCGCGGGACTGGGGCTATCAACGGCTTTCGGTCGGCCACACCCGGATCATCGCCGATGCCGCGCCGCCGCCGATCTCGCGCTTCGCCCATGATGCCTGCGCATCGACGCTCGCCTTCGAGATGTCCGATGGGCCGTGGCGGCTGATCGTCAATTGCGGCGGCGGTCGCGGCGCCAACAATGCGCTTCACCCCGATCTCGCCCAGGCGCTGCGCAGCACGGCCGCTCATTCCACTCTGGTGCTCGCCGACAGCAACTCGACCGCGATCCACACCGACGGCTCGCTCGGCAAGGGCGTGACCGAGGTCGAGGTGGAACGGCAGGAGGACATGCATGGCAGCCATATCGACATGCGCCATGACGGCTATGCCCGCCGTTACGGCTTCGCCCACCGCCGCCGCATCGTGATCGGAACGGGGGGACGCGAGGTGCGCGGGCAGGATCAGCTGCTGCCGACCGGCCGGGGACCGCGGGGCGACGCCGCCGGCTATGCGATCCGCTTCCACCTCGCACCCGGCGTCGACGTCTCGGCCACCGCCGACGGCAGTGGCGCGCTGCTCCGCATCGCGGAGGGCGCACTATGGCGGTTTCGCGCGACTGGCGGCGAAGTCGGCATCGAAGACAGCCTCTGGATCGATTCGCGCGGCCGCCCACAGGCGACCCGCCAGCTGGTGATCAGCGGCGCGGTGCCGGCCGAGGG
>SCUQ01000157.1 GCA_004297635.1 Rhizorhabdus sp.
CTTGTCGGCGATCGCGCGGACCGCCGCCAGCGTCCGCGGCGCGCCCGCGAACACGGCCTGCGCGGCGGGCTCGTTGAGGGACGCGGTGATGCGGATGCGGGGCGCCTCGTCGAACGCCCTGCCGTCCGCCCCGACCCAGGCGAAGCCGGGCTCATCGGCGAAATGCGCCATCTGCGCCCAGGGGCGCGTCTTCATCGAAAGATTGGTCCCGATCGAGATCATGCCGATCGCGCCATGCGCCTGCGCCGCCAGCGCCTTGGTGGCTGCGGCGTGGGCGGCTTCCTCGCTCGGCAATCCCTTGGGGAAACCGCGCAGAGTGACAACGATCTTCCCCTTCACGTCGAGGCCGGCATAGTCGTTGATGCCCAGCTTCCCGTTGTCGATGCCATAGCCGACGAACACGAGCGGGGCGGATAGGTCGAGCTGCGGCTCGTTCGCGCTGAGCCCGATCAGCACGTCGCCGCCATGCGTCCAGCTCTGGCTGGCGCCGGCGGGGCCGGTGACGGTGATGCTGCCCGGTGTCGCGCCATGGTCGGTCTGCTGGAATGTGATCCGCTGATACCAGCCGCCATCGTCCCCGCCGGGCTTCAGCCCCAGCTCGGCAAAGCGGCTGGCGACATAGCGCGCGGCGATCTCCATCCCCTCGCTGCCGGTGTCGCGGCCCTTGAGCAGGTCATCGGCGAGAAAGCCGACCGTCGCCTTGAAGCGATCGGCGCTGAAGGCGGGTTCGACCTGCGGCGCGGCGGCGAGCGCGACCGGGGACGCGGCGAGCGAAAGGGCGGCGATCGCGGAAACGGCTTTCACGGGGCTGGGCTCCTGGTGGATGTGGTCTGGGGCGAAGCTGGCGATGTTCGAGAGGGACGGGGCCTCAATACAGGAACATCGGCATGCCTTCGACATGGGTCAGCTTCGGCCGATAGCGTTCGACATCATAAAGCTTCTCGACATCGACCGTCTTGGTCCCGCCCAGCAGCGTGTCGATCAGGACATGGCAGTAATTGCCGTCGCGCAGCGCCAGCATCCGGCCGGTCTCGCCCGCCTCGATCTTCTGGATCGCCAGGCCGCCAAAGGCGAAGCCGACCATCCGGTCGAGCGCGTCGGGATCGCCCGACCGCATCAGATAGGCCAGTTGCTGGACGATCGTGCGCTCCTTGCTGCGCTCCTCGATCATCAGCGCCAGCCGCCGGCTGACCGCGGCCTCGCTGCGCTGCGTGTTCGACAGCTTGCGCTGCTCGTCGCTCGCGTCCTCACCGGTCAGCCTCGCCCCTTCGGAAATGACGCACATGGCATAGCCGCCGGGGCGGCTCCTGCGGTCGTCCGCCAGCAGCGACAGCAATGTGTCGGGATCGGCCGGAACCTCGGCGATCACGGTGCGGTCGACCTGGGCGAGGAAGCCGGCGAGCAGCGCGGTCTCGCCGCTGCGCCGTCCGAACAGTTCGACGATAGCGATGCGCTCATGGCTCTCGGCGGTGGTCCTCAGCGCATTGATCGCGTCGACCGACCGGGTGATCGCGGTCGAGAATCCGATGCAATAGTCGGTCCCGAACACGTCATTGTCCATCGTCTTGGGAATCGAGATGACCGGAAAGCCCTGCGCGGAGAGATGCGCCGAGAAGCGCAACGTGCCGTCGCCGCCCAGGGTGATCAGCGCATCGACCTCCAGCTTCTCCAGCACGCGCAGGACATGCGCGGTGCGGTCTCCGCCTTCCACCGTACGCGGATCGGTGCGCGACGTGTGGAGCATGGTGCCGCCGACCCGGTCGATGCCGCGCACCGCCTCGCGGTCGAGCGGGATGCTGTGCGCCGCAACGCTGTCGGGATCGCCGGGCTCGATCTCCAGGAAGCCCTTCCAGCCGCGGCGGAAGCCGGTCACGTCCCAGCCGCGATCGAGCGCCGACAGCGCGATCGAGCGGATACAGGGATTGAGGCCGGGAACGTCTCCGCCGCCGGTCAGCACGCCGATGCGCATTGTCTTTCCACTCCACTACCGCCGACAGTCGGCCGAGACGGGACATTGGACCATCTCTCATCGTCATTTCCGCCCTTCGACGACTTTGCAGGCGCTCAGGAAAATTTCAGCCTTGGGCCGAAGGCGGGCATATGGATCCCCGCATCTGCGGGGACGACGATATTGAAAAGATCCTCGCTCCGTCCCAGCGTTCGCCGGGATGACGCTTCGGAGGCGGTTTAGCTCCCGGTCGGGCCGATGAAACTCAGATGAAGATTCTTGGCACCGCGCGGAATGTCGACCGCGGCGCTGTCGAACTCCGCCGAACCGCCCGGCACCAGCATCGGCACCGGCCGGGTGATCGTCCAGCTATAGACCGTGCGGCCCTGGGTGTCGCGCAGCTCGGCGCGGATGTCGCGCACCGTCTGCGGCTGGTCGGTCGGG
>SCUQ01000158.1 GCA_004297635.1 Rhizorhabdus sp.
CGCCCATTGTCCAATATTCCCCACTGCTGCCTCCCGTAGGAGTCTGGGCCGTGTCTCAGTCCCAGTGTGGCTGATCATCCTCTCAGACCAGCTATGGATCGTCGCCTTGGTAGGCCTTTACCCCACCAACTAGCTAATCCAACGCGGGCTCATCCCTAGGCGATAAATCTTTGGTCCGAAGACATCATACGGTATTAGCTCAAGTTTCCCTGAGTTATTCCGTACCTAAGGGCAGATTCCCACGCGTTACGCACCCGTGCGCCACTAAGTCCGAAGACTTCGTTCGACTTGCATGTGTTAGGCATGCCGCCAGCGTTCGTTCTGAGCCAGAATCAAACTCTCAAGTTGATAACCAATACCATGTCAGTGGAATCCCAACACAGCACCAGCAATTTCAAGGAGCCGTTCCTGCACATATACATAAAGCATATTAAGACATGGAACGGCTTGGCTTTAACCGAATACCACTGGCCTTGAAAACCAGCAGACCCGGAGCCGCCGCCCACATGTCCCTTCATCTTCCAACAATGTCAAAGAACCGGGACAGCCCATTACCACCCGGAACCTAGGTCCCAGGGAGATCGTCGCCGATCGGATAATGAGGCGCGGAAACGAACCGGAAAATCCAACTCGCCGCCGCCGGTGAGGGGGCCTTCTATGCAAACAGCCCGTAGGCGTCAAGCACTTTTGTAGGATGGCAATTTTTTCCGGGCGATCCGCTTCCCATTCCCGGAAAACGGGGCGCTCGGGCCCAGCCGTTCGACCGAATCAGTTGTTCCTGGTCAGCACACGCGCCGTCAGCAGCGGCGCAAACAGCTGGTTCAGAATCCCGACGAACTTGCTGACCGGATTCGATGCCGAATTGGCGATGTAGATCAGGTCCTTGTCGCGCATCGGAAAATTCTGGGCGATGATGTAGCTTTCGGGCTTCATCAGGTTCAGCCGATAGATCACCGGCGGCTCCCCCGCGGCGATCGCCGCAGCGTCATAGCGGAACAGGAAGACCGAACGCGGATCGGCCTGCAGGTCATTGGGGCCGCCCACCCGAGCCAGCGCCTCGGCCAGCGAAACGCTCGGCGCCTCGAAGGCCACCTGCGACACCTTCGGCGTAGCGCCGAAAGCACTGAAGCTGCGCGGTTCGTTGATCAGCTCGATCCGGTCGCCCGGCAGCAGTGCGACATCGTCGCTGCTGCCCGGGCGGACATCGCCCAGCCGCATCTCCGCGCTCTCGCCGCCGCGACTCAGCCGTACCACCGTATCGGCATTGCTGACCTTGGAGCCACCGGCCGTCGCCACCGCGTCGAGCAGTCGCTCGCGCGCGGCGGTAAGCGGCATGCGCCCCGTGCGGGTGACGTCGCCGAGCAGATAGACGCTGTTGCCGGGGCTGTTGACCACCGTGACCAGCGCCTGCGGGCTCTGTGACTTGCCGTGCAGCGCTTGCTCGATCATCCGCTGGACATCATAGGGCGTTGACCCCGCCACCATGAGCCGGCCAATATAAGGCAGCCGTATCGTGCCATCGCCCGCCACCGTGACCACGTTCATCGGCTGGGACCGGACGCTCGGATCGATCGTATCGGGCAGCGCCGAAGCGCCGCCGAGGCCGGCGCCCGCGCTTTGCGTGCTGCCGCCGAACAGGGTCATTCCGACTTCGTAGACGTTGACCTGAAGCGCGTCACCCGGCGCGATGCGATCCACCCGGCCTTCGCGCGCCAGCGAGGCAAGCTGCCCCACCGCGCGCCCGGCCGGCTGTACCGTCAGCAGCTTCTTGAACGCCGCCCCGTCGAGCTCCACCACCTGGAACTTCAGCTCCGCGGCGGGATCGGTCGCGCCGCTCACCACCTGCCGTCCGGTCGGTCCGCTGGATGGCAGGGTCGTGCACCCCGACACCAGAACCGCGAGGATCGATACCGCGCCGCTCATGCGAAGGCGAAGACTGGAACTGGACTGCATCTAGGCCCCTATAGCGAGAAACGCGGCAAATCTATGACTTGGGCGCGACGAGAAGCGCGGGAGCCCCCCGGTCGTCAAGCCTATTTGCACCGTCGGACGAGAGAAGAAAGGACATTCGGCATCACGCCGCGCGCATCTGCAACCCATGGTGAACCTCGCACGCCTCGGCCACCGTGTCGTAGAAGGTGAGATTGCCGCCATAGAGCACGGCACCGCGCTCGCAATATTGCTGCAGCATGTGCGGATCGTGCGAGACCATCACCAGCGTTCCCTGCGCGCGCCGTTTCATCAGTTCCTCGTGCGAACGCTTACGGAAGCGTTCGTCGCCGGCGCCCGTGACCTCATCCACCAGATAGCAGTCGAAATTGATCGCCAGCGATATGCCGAAGGCGAGCCGGCCCGCCATGCCCGAGGAATAGGTTCGCACCGGCTGATGGAAATAGGGGCCCAGCTGGGCGAACTCCTCGACATAGGCGAGGGTTTCCTCCTCCGGCTGGCGATATATCCGTGCGATGAAGCGGACATTGTCGCTGCCTGTCATCGAGGGCTGGAAGGCGCTGGCATAGCCGATCGGCCAGCTCGTCGTCATCTGGCGCTCGATCGTGCCGCTGCTGGGATGCTCGACCCCGGCGATCAGCCGCATCAGCGTAGATTTTCCCGCGCCGTTGGCGCCGCAGATGCCGATGCTCTCGCCACGCTTTATCTCGAAGTTCAGATGGCTGAACACCTGCTTTTGGAACTTGCGGATATGGTAGGTCTTCGAAACATTCTCGAACCGGATCATCGAACCGCCTTCTTCCACGCACACCGCAAAACCGCACACGGGCCGATAATAAAATTGCTGGACGCTCAACGCCCGTGCTGCGATGCGCGGCAAGCATAGACGATGGCTGGCCAAACGCAAAACACACCCTTCGCGATCGATGCGCGCATGCTGGGCCGCGAGGGCACCGGCGTCGCCACCTATGCCGCGGCGCTGCTAGACGCACTCGAACGCGCCGGCCGTGCACCGATCCGGATCACCGATCCGAGCTGCGGCCAGCCGATGCGCCGCGCCCGCCCGCCGGCGCGCTGGGCGCGCTGGACCGATGCCCTGCTCGATCGGCCGCGTCGGCTGCGGCGCACGCAGGGCGGGCTTGCCACGCGCGACATCTTCCGCCTCGCCCAGGTTCATTTCGACCGCCATGGGACAATGTTGCGCCTGCGCGCGCCGGGCGAGCCGGGGATAGTCCACTGGACCTATCCGCTACCGATCCGAATCGATGGCTGGATCAATATCTATACCGTCCACGACGCGATTCCGATCTTCCACCCGCAGCTGAGCCAGATAGATCCTGTCCGCCACCGCCGCCTGCTGGAGGCGCTGGCGGCGAGCGCCGAACATATCCTCACCGTATCGGAGGCGGCACGCGCCGACATCGTCGCCGCGCTCGATTGCGACCCGGCCATCATCAGCGCCTGCTCTCCCGGGCTCGACATAACCCCCGCCACCGCCGCGCCCCTGCCGGCGGGGATCGCGGCCGGGGAATTCCTGCTGTTCGTCGGCAGCGTCGAGCCACGCAAGAATCTGCTCCGCCTCGCCGAGGCGCACCGCCGAAGCGGATCGCCCTATCCGCTCGTCATCGCCGGTCCGGACGGCTGGCGCGCCGACGAGATCGCGCCGCGCCTCGCCGCCGAGGCTGCCGTCATCCGCCTGCCCTATGTCGACAGGCCGCTGTTGATGACGCTGATGGAGCATGCGCGCGCGCTGGTCTTCCCGACGATCACCGAGGGCTTCGGATTGCCGATCATCGAAGCGATGCAGCTTGGCACGCCGGTGCTCACCTCGCGCGGCGGCGCGACCGAGGAAGTGGCGGGGGGCGCGGCGCTGCTCGCCGATCCCTTGTCCGTCGACGAGCTGGCGGCGCAGATCGGCCGGCTCAGCGATGAAGCGACCGTCGTCGCTCTGCGGAGCGGTG
The DNA here is from genome assembly GCA_004297635.1 of Rhizorhabdus sp. GTDB lineage: Bacteria > Pseudomonadota > Alphaproteobacteria > Sphingomonadales > Sphingomonadaceae > Rhizorhabdus. Next base: position 3,912 of record SCUQ01000158.1, read on the forward strand.
GCCTGGGCCGCGGAGCAGCCTTCACCGCCGCCGCCTTCGCCCGGCGGCTCGATGCGGTCCACGCCCGACTGCTGGCCAAACCCCACGCACATGGATAGCGAAGCGGAACGCATGACAAAGCTCACCATAGGAATCGACGGATTCAATATCGCCATGCCGCGTGGGACCGGCGTCGCGACATATGGCCTGGGCCTCGCGGAAGCGGTGAGCGCGCTGGGCCATGACACGCTCGGCCTGTTCGGCGTCGATGTCGGTGCACGGATCGAAACGCGCGAGCTGCTGTTCTTCGACCGGATCGGCAAGGAGCGGCCGCCCGAAACCCGCAAGCAGCATCGCCGGCGTCTGCGGCGCGAATGGCTGCGCACCTTCTTTCCCGCTCATGGCTTCGAAGTGCCGCTGACCGGCCTGGTGGAAACCCGCGCCTTCGCCGGGCGGCTACCGCAGTTCGACCG
>SCUQ01000016.1 GCA_004297635.1 Rhizorhabdus sp.
GGGCGCCTGCGATCTCGGTCGGATCGATCACACGCGGATCGGCGTCGCCGGCCACAGTTTCGGCGCGCAGACCGTCCAGGCGATCGCCGGACAGAGCTTTCCGATGGAGATCGAGCCGCCGCTGAGCGACCCCAGGGTCCGCGCCGCGGTCGGCCTCAGCCCCTCGCCGCCGCTCGGCTGGTCGCCGGAGGCCGCCTTCTCGACGATCCGCATTCCCTTCCTGTCGATCACCGGTACGGCGGATGCCGTACCCTTCGTCATCCCAATCACCGCGCTCCAGCGCCAGGAGCCGTTCCGGCTGATGCCGCCGGGCGAGAAATATCTGCTGGTGCTCAACGGCGGCACCCATGAGATGTTCGCGGGCCAGGCATTCCGCACCACCCTGAATGGCGAGCCGCCACCGCATATCCGCGACGCGGTGATCGAAGCGACGCTGGCCTTCTGGCGCGCCACGCTGGACAAGAATGCCGCGGCGCTTATGTGGCTGCAGAGTCCGACCGGGCTGCGCGCCTTCCTGAACGAAGGCGACGTCTTCGAAAGCCGCTGACCGGGGACGACACCATGCATCAATGGAAGTCCCGCGATTTCGGCAGGATGCGGACATCGCGCGGGTGGCTGCCGCGCGGGACATGGTGGCGCGGCGGCTGGGGATGCTCGAACACATCGGCGCGTGACAGTTCGATCTCGGCGCGGTGATCCTCCGACAGGCGGTCAAGCTCGGCCGTGCGATCGGTAACGATCGCGCCCATCAGGTGGACGACGCCCTCCGCGCTCTTCTGGATCTCGCCCTCGACGACCATCAGCCGCGCCGCCATCACCTGGCGCCGCTGCACCTCGAAGGTGCGCGCCCAGAGCAGCACGTTGCAGATGCCGGTCTCGTCCTCCAGGGTGATGAAGATCGCCTTGCCCTCCCCCGGCCGCTGGCGGACGAGCACGACCCCAGCCACCTTCGCCCGGCGGCCGTTGCGGCCCTCCGCTATCTCGGCGCAGCTGAGCACCCCTTCGTTGCGGAAGCTATCGCGCAGGAACTGCATCGGATGGCCTTTGAGCGACAGGCGGGTGAGCTGATAGTCGGCCGCGACATGTTCGGACAGCGGCATCACCGGAAGCCGCGCATCAGGCTCCTCGCCCAGCTCGCGGGCGCGGGCCGCAGCGAACAGGGGCAGCTCGCCATCGGGGGTCCGCCGCGCCTCCCACAGCGCCGTCCGCCGATCGAGACCGATCGAACGAAAGGCATCGCTGTCGGCCAGCAGCCGCAGCGCGCGGCGCGGCAGCTTCGCCCGGCGCGCCAGTTCCTCTACACCGCCAAAGCGCCCCGCCCCGCGCGCCGCGACCAGCGCCTCGGCCCAGGCCTCGCGGAAACCGTCGATCTGGCGCAGGCCGATCCGTAGCGCCAGCCTGTCCGCCGGACCCTCCAGGCTGTTGTCCCAGCCGCTATGGTTGATGTCGGCCGCGCGTATCTCGACGCCATGTTCACGCGCGTCGCGGACGATCTGCGCCGGGGCGTAGAAACCCATTGGCTGCGCATTGAGCAGGGCGCAGGCGAATACCGCCGGATAGCGGCACTTCAGATAGGAGGAAGCATAGACCAGCAGCGCGAAGGACTGGGCATGGCTTTCGGGAAAGCCATAGCTGCCGAAGCCCTTGATCTGTTCGAAGCAGCGCGCGGCGAAGTCGGGCGGATAGCCGCGCCCGACCATGCCGTCGATCATCTTGCGTTCGAATGTCGGCATGGTCCCGACATTGCGGAAGGTCGCCATCGCACGGCGCAGCTGGTTCGCCTCCGCATCGGTGAAACCCGCCGCGACGATCGCCAGCTTCATCGCCTGTTCCTGGAACAGCGGCACCCCCAAGGTCTTGCCGAGCACGCCCCGCAACTCATCAGGATCATGGTTCGGGCCGGGGGAGGGATAGATCACTGGCTCCCTGCCCGATCGCCGCCGCAGATAGGGGTGGACCATGCCGCCCTGGATCGGTCCCGGCCGCACGATCGCGACCTGGATGACGAGATCGTACAGCTCGCGCGGCCGAAGCCGTGGCAGCATGTTGATCTGGGCGCGGCTCTCGACCTGGAAGACGCCGATGCTGTCGCCCGCGCACAGCATGTCGTAGACGTCGGGCTGATCCTCCGGGATCGTATGTAGCTGATATTGCTTGCCGATATGCGTTTCGATCAGGGTGAAGGCCTTGCGGATGCAGGTGAGCATGCCCAGCGCCAGCACATCGACCTTCATCAGGCCGAGCGCGTCGATATCGTCCTTGTCCCATTCGATGAAGGTGCGATCGTCCATCGCGGCATTGTGGATCGGCACCGTCTCGTCGAGCCGATCCTCGGTCAGCACGAAGCCGCCGACATGCTGTGACAGATGGCGCGGAAAGGTCAGCAACTGCTCGACCAGCATGTTGAGCCGGGCGATCCCGACATTGCCGATGTCGAAGCCGGTCTCGTGGAAGCGCTTCTCCTCCATCTTCGCGGCGAAGCTGCCCCAGATGGTGGAGGTCAGCTTGGCCGCGACATCCTCGCTATAGCCCAGCACCTTCGCGATCTCGCGCACCGCGCTCCTCGGCCGGTAATGGATGACGGTGGCGGCGATGCCGGCGCGGTGGCGGCCATAGCGGTTGAACACATATTGCATCACCTCCTCACGCCGCTCATGCTCGAAATCGACATCGATATCGGGCGGCTCGTTGCGGTCCTCCGAGATGAAGCGAGAAAAGAGCAGCCGGTTCGCGATCGGATCGACCGATGTCACCCCCAGCACATAGCAGATGACCGAATTGGCGGCGGAGCCGCGCCCCTGGCACAATATCCCCCGGCCGCGCGCGAATTTCACGACGTCGTGGACGGTCAGGAAATAATAGGCGTAGCGCGCCTGCCGGACGAGGATTAGCTCGGTTTCGACCTGATCGAGCACCGCCTGCGACGGGCTGTCGCCATAGCGATCCCGTACCCCTTCGGCGACGAGATGTTCCAGCCAGGCCTGCGGGGTCCAGCCCGCCGGCACCGGCTCATGCGGATATTCGTAGCGCAGCTGTTCCAGGTCGAAATCGATCCGGGACAGCAGCGCCATGCCCTGCCCGATCGCCTGCGGATACTCCCGGAACAGCCGCGCCATTTCGCTGCCGGGCTTCAGATGGCGTTCGGCATTGGCGGCGATCCTCGTCCCCG
>SCUQ01000159.1 GCA_004297635.1 Rhizorhabdus sp.
GGCGGAGCGCGGTATCGACACGCTGCGCTATGGGCCGATGAAGCCGGTGGGCCTCGACAATCCGCGCACCGGGCGCTGGCCCTATGCGGTGGTCCAGCTGCGACAGGACAATGCGCTGGGCACGCTGTGGAACATCGTCGGCTTCCAGACCAAGCTGAAACATGCCGAACAGGTGCGGCTGTTCCGCACCATTCCCGGACTGGAGAAGGCCGAGTTCGCGCGGCTGGGCGGCCTCCATCGCAACACCTTCATCCAGAGTCCCAAGCTGCTGGACGGCACGCTGCGGCTGAAATCGCGCCCGCACATCCGCTTCGCCGGACAGATCACCGGCTGCGAAGGCTATGTCGAATCGGCCGCGATCGGGCTGCTGGCCGGGCGCTTCGCCGCGGCGGAACTGCGGGGCCAGCCGATCGAGCAGCCGCCCGCGGCAACCGCGCTCGGCGCCCTGCTCGGCCATATCACCGGCGGCGCCGACGCCGACAGCTATCAGCCGATGAACGTCAATTTCGGGCTGTTCCCGCCGCTGGAGGGCGCGCGCGGCGGACGCAAGCGCAAGGGGGACCGCAAGGCGATGATGGCCGAACGGGCCGGCAATGCGCTAAAAGCGTGGATCGGCGCGGCGTAAAGGCGCGCCGCCACATAGGAGAGAAGGAGAGCCCCATGCGGAGATCTGTCACCGTCCTGCTCGGCCTGGCCCTTGTCGGCACCGCGCTGCCGACCGTCGCGGCCACCCGGTCCTTTCCCGTACCGGCTTTCGCCAAGCTGCGGATCGAAGGCCCTTATACGGTCCGGGTGCGCACCGGCACGAAGGCATCGGTCAACGCGCGCGGCCCGGCGGCCCGGCTCGACAAGCTGATCGTCGAACCGCGCGGCGACGTGCTGGTCGTCTCCACCGAAAAGAGCTGGAATTGGGGTGGAATGAGCTGGAGCGGCAAGGACAGCGTCCAAGTCGACATCACCGTCCCGATGCTCAGCGCCGCGACGCTGACCGGATCGGGCGATCTGAGCATCGACCGGATCCGTACCACGGCCTTTTCGGCGCTGATAACCGGATCGGGCGACATGGCGATCGGGCGGATCGACAGCAGCCGCCTGACCGCGAGCATCACCGGATCGGGCGACCTGACGATCAGCGGCCGCAGCGGTCGTGCCGAAACCTCGGTGCGCGGATCGGGCAATCTGCGCGGTCAGGGGCTGTCCGTCGACCTGCTCGCCGCTTCGGTCGCCGGGTCCGGCGACATCGCGATCGGCCCGACCCGCGTGGCCAGGACCAATGTCGTGGGATCGGGCGACATCAGCATAGCGGGCCGGCCGAAGTGCACGACGAGCAAGGTCGGCTCAGGCGACATAAGGTGCGGCGGATAGGCGCCGCGCGCGCCGCCTTCGGCCGGCTACCCGGTCAGAGCAGCCCCATCGCCGCCAGCTCGGCGTGAAGACCGGCGGGGATGCCCTCGCCCGATACGCCACCCTCGGCGAGATCCCGGGGCGAGTCCTCGGCGCTCAGATAGCGCCAGCCCTGATGGGCGCGACGCGGGCGCGGCTCGACCTCGATCAGCACCGGGGCAAGGACGATGCCGATGCGGCCGCCCTCGATCTCCGAAAAGCCGATCAGGGGCTGGCGCAGGCCGAAGCGGTGCTGCGAGATCCAGTAGAGCGAGCCGCCGACCATCTCGTCGGCGCGCTTGGGCATGTAGCGGGTCGACAGGACGATATTCTCGCCGCGCTCGATCCGCGCCGCGAGGCGCGCGCGCAGGTCGTCGAACCCGTCGCAGCCAAAGGCGATCTTGGTGAGGTTGAGGGCGCTCATCGCTGCAATATCGGCATGGCGGCGCGACGGATCAACCGTGCAGGCCCCACAGCGTAGCAAGGCCCAGGAACGAGAAGAAGCCCATCACATCGGTCGCGGTGGTGACGAACACCGCCGAGGAAACCGCCGGATCGGCGCCCGCCTTGTCGAGGCTGACCGGCACGAGAATTCCCGCCAGACCGGCGACGATATTGTTGATGATCATCGCCAGGCAGATGACGATACCGAGATCGCGGTTGCCGTAGATCAGATAGACCGCGATCCCGATCAGCGCGCCGAGGCACAGGCCATTGGTGATCGCGATCCGGAATTCGCGCAGGATCATCCGCGTGGTGTTCGACGAGGTGAGCTGGTTGAGCGCGAGCGCGCGGACGGCCACCGCCATCGTCTGGGTCCCGGCATTGCCGCCCATGCCCGAGACGATCGGCATCAGCACCGCGAGCACCACCAGCCCCGATATGGTGGACTGGAACAGGCCGACCACCGAGGCGGCGATCACCGCCGTCGCCATGTTCACGACCAGCCAGGACAGCCGCACCTTGACCGTCTCGAAGATCGGCTCGTTGATGTCGCCGTCACCGGCACCCGACAGCTTGAGGATATCCTCGCCGGCCTCTTCCTGGATGATGTGGACGATATCGTCGACGGTGATCATGCCGACCAGACGGCCGCTGGGATCGACCACCGCCGCCGAGATGAGCGCATATTTCTGGAAGCGGAGCGCGACCTCCTCCTGATCCATGTCGACCGGGATCAGGTTCTGTTCGCGCTGCATCACGTCGCTGATCGCGACCTTGCGCGGGGTGCGCATCACCCAGCTCAGCTTGCAGGTGCCGATCGGGTGGTGGGCATGATCGACGACGAATATCTCCCAGAAATCGGTGGTGAGATCCTCGTTCGAGCGCAGATAATCGAGCACATGGCCGACGGTCCAATGCTCCGGCACCGCGATCAGGTCGCGCTGCATCAGGCGGCCGGCGGATTCCTCGGGATAGGACAGCGCCTCCTCGATCGCGGCGCGATCGTCGGGCTCCATCGCGCGCAGCACGGCGCGCTGGTCCTCCTCCTCCATCTCCTCGATGATCGCGACGGCATCGTCGGTATCGAGCTGGGTCGCCAGTTCGGCCACCTCATGCGGCGCGAGCGCGTCGATCAGTTCGTCGCGAACCCACTCGTTCATCTCGGCAAGCACGTCGCCGTCGAGCAGCTCCGCGATCGCCGAGGCAATGGGCTGGCGCATGTCCTGCGGCGCAAGCTCGAACAGGTCGGCGATGTCGGCGGGATGGAGCGGCCGCACGAGATCGCGGGCGCCTTCGGCATCGCCCTGCTCGACACATTCGATGACGGCGTCGACAAAGCTCGACTTCAGCCGATCGTCCTCGTCGTGAAGCGTTTCGGCCGTTGGCAGGTCGACAGCGGCGGTTTCGATTCCGGATTCGCTCATGCCGTCCTCCACCGATGGCCGTCGATCAGCGCCGCTCTACGAGTCCTGCCGCCATATCGCAATGCGGCATGGTGCTATTCGACGATCTCCATCGGCTCGCCCTTGGGCGGCCGGACCGGCTTTATCAGCAGCAGGATCGGCATCGCCAATATGACCATCCACATCATCATCCAGAAATCGTCGATATAGGCGATCATGGTCGCCTGCCGCGTCACCTCCACATTGGCCATCGCTGCCAGCCGTCCGATCGCATAGCTGCCGCCATACATGGCGGACATCAGAAACGGCATGCTGGCGTCCCGCATCGCGGCGCCGACCTCCGCATGATTGATCTGTATGTTGCGAGCGAGCATCGACGTCATCAGCGCGATGAATATCGACGATCCGATGCTGCGGGTCAGCGTATAGGCTGCGGCGCCATCGGTCCGCAACGCAGGCGGCAGCGTCGCCACGGCCAGATAATTGATCGTCGTGAGGCTCAAGCCGACGCCCAGCCCCTGCACTGCGCCGGACCAGATGATCAGATGATCGTCCATGGCGAGATTGAATCGGGTCTGCATCCACAGCGATATGATGATCATCACCATGCCCAGCGCGATGACGAGCCGACCATCGAGGCGCTGCATCAGCCGTCCGCCCGCTATCATGCCCACCACCATCGCGATACCACGCGGTATCATCAAGAGGCCGGCATTGAAGACGGGATAGCCAAGCAGCACCTGAACGAGGGGCGGCAGCAGCACCGCCCCGGCCATCACCTGCGGCATCACGATAAGCGCCAGCGCCATCGCACCGATGAAATTGCGATTATGAAACAGCTGTACGGGAATGATCGGATTGGGATGCCGGCGCAGATGGAAGAAGAACATCCAGAAAGCGGCGGCGCTTATGCCGAACTCGACGATGATCTCCGGCGAGTTCAGCCAGTCCTGCTGGGTGCCGCGATCGAGCGCCAGTTGCAGACCGCAGAGTGCCAGAACGATGATCACAAATCCGACGTGATCAAAGGCCCGCTGCACGGAAGTGAAATTTGGCATCACGGCAAAGATGCCCAGTGCCGCCACGATGCCGATCGGCACGTTGATGAAGAACACCCAGCGCCAGTCGAACGCATCGGTCAGGAAACCGCCGAGCACCGGACCGGCAACCGGCGCCACCAGCACGCCCATCCCCCAGATGGTTATCGCGCGCACCTGCTGTGAGGGCGGATTCATGTCGTAGATGAACGCCTGCGACAGCGGGATGAGGAATGCCCCCATGAAGCCTTGCACGACCCGCGCAGCCACCATCATCGGCAACGAAACCGCCAGGCCACACAGCGCCGAGCTGACCGTGAAGCCGATAACCGCGATACCATATAACCGGACCCGACCGACACGCCCCGCGAGCCAGCCCGTGATCGGCGTCGCGATTGCGGTCGCCAATATATAGGAGGTCAGCACCCAGGAAATCGAATCCGGGGTCGCGCCGAGCGCCGCCTGCATGTGCGGCAGCGCCACATTGGCGATGGTCTGGTCGAGCACCACTGTCATGGTCGACATCATGATCAGAGCGGTTGCAATGATCTTCTGCCCTGGGGCCAGGGGTGTGGTGGCTTTGTCCTCGAACCGCTGAGTCATCGTCCTGCTTCATGTCACCGGCACGCGGTCCTGTCAGGCTGATTCGCCCGGCGCCGCGAAGATTGTCGATCCCGGCGCCGTCGAACATGGCGGGACAATCATCGCTCGCATCCTCCCGCATCTGGCGATAGGGACGGGTCGAATTC
>SCUQ01000160.1 GCA_004297635.1 Rhizorhabdus sp.
TCCCCCTTGGGCCGACTCCAGCACGGGCAGCGGTGGGGGCCCGGTCGGCCGTTTCGCAGCCATTGTCCCTCGCCATGGGTGAAGAGCTGCTCGTGAAGCAAGGCTTCCTCCAATCGGTGCCCCACGCCGGTACCAAGGAAACGCAGATGCTGCTCGATGCCTGCATGCCGATCAGCAGCCTTGCTGCAGGCTTGTATTTCCTGACCCGCATCCGGGGCACCGCGTCCGCGACGATCACCATCTCGGCGACGCGCGATCCATTTGCCGAGTTGGCGATTCTCGATCTCCCGGCAGGGGCGGCCTGTGTCCTTCAGCCTAGGGCGATCGTTGGTGTCATCCAGCCGATCACGCACCCCATGCGCATCACCCGGCATTGGCGGTTCGGCACCCTGCATGCCTGGTTGACCTTGCAGCTACGCTACCTCGTTTTTCACGGGCCCGCGCATATCATCCTGAAAGGCGGTCGCGGCGTCCGCATCGAGGCAGCCGAAGGTGGTCGCAGCGTCGCCCAGGATCAGTTGCTCGGTTTCAGCGCCGGCCTTGCCTATTCCACGGGCCGCACCGAGACATTCCTGCCCTATTTGTTCGGCCAGGAAAGCCTGCTCAAGGACCGGGTGGCGCGTGGCAGCGGCGTGTTGATCGTCGAAGAGGCCCCTATGGCCGGACGACGCGGCAACGGGATCCGGGCCCGTCTCGAAGGCCTTGTCGACGCCGGTCTCAAGATCTTCGGCCTATGAGCGGGTCCCTGTCGGGGATCATGGTATGAGCCTTATGACCGACCGCTCCGGCAATCGCGCGTTCGCCGAAACCGTAACGATTCCGCCGAGGACCGCATCGCCCTCGTCACTGACGCATGTTCGCGGGCTGGATGCGCATCGGGCCGGGGTCGGTGCGCTGTTCGACAAGATGGAGCGCGTGGTTCGCTCGTGCCGCCGTCAGCGTATGATGCCGATCCCGATCCGCAGCCGCTTCGTTGACCGGTTATAGTCGCGCAGATTCTCGCCATAGCCGGCAAAGGCCTGGCCAAAGACATAGAGGTTCAATTTCGTGTCGACGATCGCATCGAGCGGATAGGAGAGCTCGGCATCGATCGCGCCCTTGCCGCTGCCCGGGTTGAGCCGGCCCGTGGTGGTCAGCCGAAACCCGTCGTCGGCACCGAGCTCGAGCAGAAGCCCCGCATTGCCGCGGTAGCGCTTGACGTCCGGATTGTCCTTCAGACTGCCGGTATAGATCCACAGTCTCGGACCGGCGGTCAGGGCGTAGTCGCCCAGGGGCACGGTGGCGACCGGTTGGACATAGAGCATGTTGAGACTGCGCGAATCGATCCCGGCCCGGCCGTTGGATTCATGGCGGAAGCCCAATTGGGCCCCCAGCGTCAGCCGGTCGCCGACCCGCGCCGCGGGAATGAGGTAGAACAGCTCGGGCATGAAATCGACGCTCCGGAACGGCGACGAGTCCGGTCCCAGATTCCAGAACATGCGCTGGGTATAGGCGAAGTGAATGCCATTCTCCCACGGCTGGCCCCGCCCGACCGCGCGCGCGCGCCCGAAAAATTGATATTTGAAGCTGATCTGCAGGCGCGCATCGCTGTTGGTACCGGGCCCATAGACCGCATAGATCGGCGCATAGGCCGATAGATTGGCCAGGAAGGCGTTTCCGCTTTCCGGCTTGGTCGACGCCATCGGCGGCGGCGGCGTCAGGGGCGGTGGCGTCAGGGGCGGTGGCGTCGGTTGCGGCGGCGTCGCGGCGGTCGCGCGTGGCGCCGGGTCAAGGGCAAAGCGGGGCGCCGAGGCCTCCGGCAGGGACAATGTGATCGCGCGACCGGCCAAGTCGTCGGGCAGTTTCAACCGATAGACCGCGCGGCCAAATCCGCCAGGTTGCACGGCAGGGAATGCCGCGGCGCCCTTGTCGACCCGATCGAGGACGACCGTTCGCCCGGACAGGTCGTCGGCCAGCAGCGCGGAGAGCCGGTCGGGGACGGAAAAGCCGGTGCCGC
>SCUQ01000161.1 GCA_004297635.1 Rhizorhabdus sp.
AGATTTCGGTCGCCGCCTATCCCGAATGCCATCCTGATTCCGAGAGCCCGGAAAGCGACCTCGCGAACCTCAAGGCGAAGTTCGATGCCGGGGCGACCCGGGCGATCACGCAATTCTTCTTCGCGCCCGAGCATTATTTCCGCTTCTGCGACCAGGTCCGTGCCGCTGGCATCACGGCCGAGATCGTGCCCGGCATCATGCCCGTTTCCAACTTCGCGGCGACGAAGCGGATGGCGGCGATGTGCAACACCGAGGTTCCGGCCTGGATGGGCCGCCTGTTCGAGGGGCTCGACGATCATCCCGCCGCGCGCCAGCTCGTCGCCGCGACGATCGCCGCCGAGATGTGCCGCCGGCTCTATGCCGGCGGAGTCCGCCAGTTCCACTTCTACACGCTCAACCGCGCCGAACTGTCCTTCGCGATCTGCCACATGCTGGGTCTGCGCGCGGAGGCGAAGGCCCTGGAGAATGCCGCATGACCCTTCACCACAGCGCAGCCGCCGCCGTGTTCCGCGATCAGGCGAAGCAGCGCATCCTGATCACCGACGGGGCGTTCGGGACGATGATCCAGAGCTACAAGCTCCAGGAGGCCGATTATCGCGGCAGCTACGATCTGCCCTCCGACCAGAAGGGCAACAACGACCTGCTGGTGCTGACCCGGCCCGACGTGATCGATGCGATCACGCGGCAATATCTCGACGCGGGCTCCGACATCGTTTCGACCAACACCTTCAATGCCAACATCATCAGCCAGGGCGATTATGACGCGGTCCATCTCGTCCGCGACATGAACCTGGCCGCCGCGCGCATCGCCCGCAAGGCGGCCGACGATTATGCCGCTAAGGACGGGCGCCCCCGCTTCGTCGCCGGGGCGATCGGGCCGACCAACAAGACGTTGTCGCTGTCGCCCGACGTCAATGATCCGGGCTATCGCGCCACCGATTTCGATACGATGCGCGACGTCTATCAGGATCAGGCGGCGGCGCTGATGGACGGCGGCTGCGACTTCATCCTGATCGAGACCATCTTCGACACGCTGAACGCCAAGGCGGCGATCATGGCGGTGCTGGAAGAGCAGGCGAAGCGCGGCGTCGAGATACCGATGATGATCTCGATGACGATCACCGACATGTCGGGGCGCAACCTGTCGGGCCATTCGGTCGAGGCGTTCTGGCATGCGATCCGCCATGCCCATCCGCTGACGGTGGGGCTGAACTGCGCCTTCGGCGCCGATCTGCTGCGCCCCCATGTCCAGGTGCTGTCGGGCATCGCCGACGTGCTGGTGATGATCTATCCCAATGCGGGCCTGCCCAACGACCTCGGCGAATATGACGAGCAGCCGCACACCACCGGCGCCTTCATCGGCGACTGGGCGGACAATGCGCTGGTCAATGTCGTCGGCGGCTGCTGCGGCTCGACCCCGGCGCATATTGCCGCGATGGCCGATGCGGTGGCCGGCAAGCCGGCCCGCATGCCGCACGCCCATGATCACCGCACCCGCCTTGCCGGCCTCGATCCGATGATTATGGCGGCTTAGACACATCCAACCGTCATCCTGAACGTGTTTCAGGATCCACCGGGCCACATGAGAGGCCTGTCAGGATGATGGGTGGATGCTGAAACATGTTCAGCATGACGATCAGATATCAGAAAAAGTGAACAGCATGACCATCCCATCCACCGCCCAGTTCGTGAATATCGGCGAGCGCACCAACGTCACCGGATCGG
>SCUQ01000017.1 GCA_004297635.1 Rhizorhabdus sp.
CTCGGCGTGGCGCGAGCCTTTTCCGCACCCGCGCTCCAGGCGCTTTCGCCGAATCTGGTACCAAAACCCCTGCTGCCCTCGGCGATCGCGCTGAGTTCGCTGGTGTGGCAGATCGGCGCGATCGCGGGCCCGCCGCTGGGCGGTTATCTCTACGCGATCCATCCCCCGCTCGCCTATGCGGTCAGCGCGACCATGCTCGCGCTGGCCACCATGGCGTTGATGCGGATCGGCCCGGTTCCGCGGACGCGGGTCGATGGCAGCCGCAACCCATGGGCGCAGGCATTGGATGGGATCGCCTATCTGGGGCGCAACCGGCTTGTGCTCGGGGCGATATCGCTCGATCTCTTCGCGGTGCTGCTGGGCGGGGCGACTGCGATGCTGCCGATCTACGCCCGCGATATCCTGCATGTCGGGGCGAGCGGATTGGGTCATCTTCGCGCCGCGCCCGCGCTCGGTGCGCTGATCGTGGCCATTTCGCTCAGCCGAAGCCCGCTGCGGACGAATGTCGGCTTGAAATTGCTGGTCGCGGTGGCGGTGTTCGGGGTCGGTACCATCGCCTTCGGCCTGTCGCAGCACAGTCCGTGGCCCATGGCGACGGCGCTGACATGTCTCGCGCTGCTCGGCGCGGCCGATATGGTGTCGGTCTACGTCCGACAAACGCTGATCCAGCTCTACACGCCCGATGAGATGCGCGGCCGGGTCGGTGCGGTCTCGACCCTGTTCATCTCCGGATCGAACGAGCTGGGAGAGGCCGAGTCCGGCTTCCTCGCGGCCCTGATCGGCCCGGTGGCGGCCGTGGTCGGGGGCGGCATCGGGACGATCGTGATAGCGGTCTTGTGGGCGAGACTGTTCCCGGAGATATTGCGGGCGCGGACATTCGAGCCGCCCAAGTCGTTCGAGACCATTCCAGCCCAGGAGAAGACGGCATGAGCAAATTTGCTTCGATACTGGAGACGATCGGCGGCACGCCGCATATCCGCGTCAACCGGCTGTTCGGCGATGCCGAGGTCTGGATCAAGTCCGAGCGGAGTAATCCCGGCGGTTCGATCAAGGACCGCATCGCCCTGGCGATGATCGAGGATGCCGAAGGTTCGGGCAGGCTGAAGCCGGGCGGCACGATCATCGAGCCGACTAGCGGCAACACCGGCATCGGCCTCGCGCTGGTCGCCGCGGTCAAGGGCTACAAGCTGGTCTTGGTCATGCCCGAAAGCATGTCGCTCGAACGCCGCCGGCTGATGCTGGCCTATGGCGCGACTTTCGATCTCACCCCGCGCGAAAAGGGCATGAAGGGCGCCATCGAACGCGCGCTGGAGCTGCAGTCGCAGACACCGGGGGCGTGGATCCCGCAACAGTTCGAAAATCCGGCGAACATCGACGTGCACGTCCGCACGACGGCAGAGGAAATCTACGCCGATTTCAAGGACAGCCCGATCGATATCCTGATCACCGGCGTTGGTACCGGCGGCCATATCACCGGCTGCGCACAAGTCCTGAAAGCGCGTTGGCCCGGCCTCAAGGTGTTTGCCGTCGAACCCAGCCTGTCGCCGGTCATTTCGGGTGGTCAGCCCGGCCCGCACCCGATCCAGGGCATTGGCGCTGGCTTCGTCCCGGCCAATCTCCACACCCAGCTGCTCGACGGTGTGATCCAGGTCGATCCCGCAGATGCCAAGGACTATGCCCGCCGCTCCGCCCGCGAGGAGGGGATATTGGTCGGTATCAGCTCCGGCGCGACCCTGGCCGCGATCGCGCAGAAGCTGAAGGAAGCACCGGGCAGCCGCGTGCTGGGCTTCAACTATGACACCGGCGAGCGTTATCTGTCGGTCCCGGATTTCCTGCCGGAGTAAAGGCCGGACCCGTCATGTCGGCGACCCCGGAATCGCTTCGCCTTGGCACGGCGAAGAAAAGGGAGATCTCGGCGATCGCGGGTTGACGGTCAGCTGGCGGTTTCGCCATCCTCCTCACCCGCGCTGCCGATCGACTGGTCGATCAGGCCGGCGCGCATCATCAGCCAGAACAGGATGATGCCCGGGAGGGCCGCGAGGGTGGTGATCAGGTAGAAGGCCTCATAGCCGATGCCCTCGATCATCGCGCCCGCGGTCGTGCCGGTCGCGATGCGACCTACGACGCTGGCGGCGGCCGAGATCAGCGCATATTGGGCAGCGGTGAAACGCAGGTCGCACAACGCCGAGAAATAAGCGACGACGCACACGCCTCCGATACCGCTGGCAATATTTTCGAAGCCGATCGCGCCCGCCATCGCCCAATTGCTGTGTCCGCTCGCGGCCAGCCCGGCAAAGCTGAGGTTCGATACCGCCATCAGGATGAGGCTTACCAAGACCGACCGCTTCATCCCCAGTCGCGAATAGATAATGCCGCCGATGAAAATGCCGATCAAATAGGCCCAGAAACCCAGGCCGACATCGTAGATCGCGATTTCGTCATTGGTGTAGCCGAGATCCTCGAACAGCAGGCGAAAGGTCAGGTTGGCGAGGGTGTCGCCGATCTTGTGGAGCAGGATGAACAGCAGCACGAGCAGCGCGCCCTTCCTCCGGAAGAATTCGGCGAGCGGGCCGATGATCGAGGCGAGCAGTTCGCTGCTCGTCCGGCGCGACGTCGGTTCGCGGTGACGCCGGGGTTCGCCCATGACGATCGCGACGATCATCGCCGGGAGGGCGAAGGCGGCGCAGGCTAGGTAGGCTGCGTCCCAGCCGAACCGTGCGGCGATCACCAGCGCCAGCCCGCCGGCCGCTGTCGATCCGATCCGCCAGCCATATTGTGACATGCCGGCGCCGACGCCCAACTGGCGGGCTTCGAGCAATTCGATCCGATAGGCGTCGATGATGATGTCGAAGGTCGCCCCCGCTACGCCGACCAGGATCGCGGCGATCGCGGTCTGCGCCAGGCTCGCTTTCGGATCGACCAGCCCGAGATGGATGACCGAGGCGATCACCAGCACGCCGATCACCAGCATCCACGAGACACGCTGGCCGAGCCGGCCGAGCAGCGGAAGCCGCACGCCGTCGACGATCCACGCCCAGAGGAATTTCAGATTGTAGACCAGGAAGGCGAGGGTGAAGGCGGTGACTGCCTTCTTGTCGATGCCATCCTGCGCCAGTCGCGTGGTCAGGGTGGATGCGATCATCGCGAAGGGAAAGCCGGAACTGATCCCCAGGAAGAGCGCGGCGAGCGGTGCCGGCTCGGTATAGGGCCTGATCGCCGCGATGATGCCGTTGCTGCCGGCGGTCGCGCCGCCTTCCCCCGATACGCTGTTCATGGGCACGAGCATAGCGGCCCGCCCCCGCTAGGGAAGGGGCCTATTTGTAGAGCGTCAGCCCCCGCACCGTCCGCTTTGGCGTCGTCACGCCGAAGATATGCGCCTCGACCGCCTCGATCGCCAGCTTGAGCTCCCGCTGGGAATAGGGTTTGGCGAGGCACCCCACCGCAATCTCGCGGGCATCGATAGGGCAGCTCGCCGTGACGAACAGCACCGGTATCGCGGCCTTGCCGGCGGCCAGCGCGACGTCGCGGCCGTCGCTGCCGTTGAGCCGCACGTCGGCGAGGATCAGGTCGATCCCGCCGGCGCTGATCAGCCGTTCGGCGGCGGGAGCGTTGTCGATCGTCGCGACGACCGTATAGCCGTGCGTCGCCAGGAAATGTTCGTTGTCGAAGGCGATCAGCGGCTCATCCTCGACGATGAGGAGATTTTTCAGCCGGGGTTCCTTGATATTGAACAGCATTGCATCTCCCGGCCGGGGGACCGGCACTTGACCCGGCCGGGCTTTGGCCCGACCAATGCGGAATTCTTGTCTGGAGACGCCCGTGGCCAAGCGCCTCACCCTGTATATTCTCGCCGCGATGATCCTCGGCATCGTCGTCGGCATCACCCTTAACCGGACGATCAGTGATCCTACGACGCTAACCAACGTCACCAGCCATATTTCGATCCTTACCGACCTGTTCCTGCGCCTGATCAAGATGATCATCGCGCCGCTGGTGTTCGCGACGCTCGTCACCGGCATTGCGCATATGGGCGACACCGCGGCACTGGGCCGGGTCGGGTTCCGCTCGATCGCCTGGTTCCTCTGCGCCAGCCTGTTGTCGCTGACCCTGGGCCTCGTGATGGTCAACCTGCTCCAGCCCGGCGTCGGTGCCGATCTGGTGCTGCCGCCGGCGGGTGCGACGGCGGGGCTGGCCCAGACCGAATTCTCGCTGCAGCAGTTCATCACCCATCTCGTGCCGAAGAGCTTCTTCGAGGCGATGGCGAACAACGAGATCCTGCAGATCGTGGTCTTCTCGGTGTTCACCGGAGTGGCCATCACCGCAGTGGGCGAGCGCGCCGCGCCGCTGGTCCGCGGCATCGAGGCTCTGGTCCAGGTGATGCTGCAGATCACCGACTATGTGATGCGCTTCGCCCCCTTCGCGGTGTTCGCCGCGGTCACGACCGCGCTCGCCGAACAGGGCCCCGGCATCCTGCTGAGCTTCGGCAAGTTCATGGGCAGCTTCTATCTGTCGATGGTGCTGCTGTGGATCGTGCTGCTGACGCTGTGCTGGCTGATCGTCGGCGGCCGCTCCAAACTGCTGATCCGCTACATTCGCGAGCCGATCCTGCTCGCCTTCAGCACCGCATCGTCCGAGGCGGCCTTCCCGCGCACTTTGGAGGCGCTCGACCGCTTCGGCGTGCCCCCGCGCATCGCCAGCTTCGTGCTGCCGCTCGGCTATTCGTTCAATCTCGACGGTTCGATGATCTATTGCACCTTCGCGACGATGTTCATCGCCCAGGCCTATGGGATCGAGCTGACCTTCGCGCACCAGGTGACGATGCTGCTGATCCTGATGGTCACGTCGAAGGGGATCGCCGGTGTGCCGCGCGCCAGCCTGGTCATCATCTCCTCGACGCTGGCCTTCTTCGACATTCCTGAAGCAGGGCTGCTGCTGATCCTGGCGGTCGACCATTTCCTCGACATGGGTCGGTCGGCCACCAATGTCGTCGGCAATGCGGTGGCGAGCGTGGTGATCGCGAAATGGGAGGGGACGCTCGACCCGCTCGAACCCGCAGAATATGAGCCGCCGCACGCGCCGTAGAGCATCTACGTCGTCATGCTGAACATGTTTTAGCATCCACCGGGCGGCCAGAGCGACGCTAGCCGCTCTGTTGCGAACAGCTGTGCCATCGCCTGGCTCGTTCAAGCGGCTGGATGGATGCCGAAACAGGTTCGGCATGACGGGGAAGGGATGTCGCTCCTCAAATATCCTGCGCCAGCCGGCCGTAGAGTTCCGGCCGCCGGTCGCGGAAGAAGCCGAAGGCAGCCCGGTGGCGCTTCGCCAGATCGATGTCGATCGTCGCGGTCAGCACGCCGGTTTCGGTCGCGCCGAACTCCGCCAGCATGTCGCCGCGCTGGTCGCAGATGAAGCTGTGGCCGTAGAAGGTCTGCCCCTCCTCGGTGCCGATCCGGTTGGCGGCGACCACCGGCACGACATTCGACACGGCATGGCCCACCATCGCACGGCGCCATAGCCGGCTGGTGTCGAGATCGGGATCGTGCGGCTCATTGCCGATCGCGGTCGGGTAGAAGAGGATTTCCGCGCCCATTAGCATCATCGCGCGCGCCGTCTCGGGATACCATTGGTCCCAGCAGATTCCGATGCCGATCGTGGTGCCTTCCGCCGGCCACACCTTGAAACCCGTATTGCCGGGCCGGAAATAGAATTTCTCTTCATAGCCCGGCCCGTCGGGGATGTGGCTCTTGCGATAGACGCCCGCGATGCGGCCATCGCGATCGATCATCGCCAGGCTGTTGTAATGATGCGGCCCGTCCGCCTCGAAGAAGCTGGTCGGGATATGGACCTTCAGCTCGGCCGCCAGAGCCTGCATCGCCTTCACGGCCTTGTGCTCGCCGACCGGCTTGGCCCGGGTGAACATGCCCTCGTCCTCGACGCGGCAGAAATAATGGCCTTCGAACAGTTCGGGCGGGAGGATGACCTGCGCACCCTTGCCCGCCGCCTCGCGAACGAGTTTCGAGACCTCGGCTATGTTCGCATCGATATCGTCGCTGAAGGCGAGCTGCAGCGCCGCCACCCTGATCTCGGTCATGCTCTATCCTCGCGCCGGGATTTGCTGGCTGATGCAATGGAAGCTGCCGCCGCCGGTCAATATATGGTCGGCGCGGAATCCGACAACCGTGCGGCCCGGAAACAGCCGGCCGATCGCATCGACCGCGGCCTCGTCATTGGCCGCGCCATAAAGCGGCACCACGACGGCGGCATTGCCGATGTAGAAGTTCATATAGGAAGCGGGGATGATCTCGCCGTCTCTTTCGACCAGGCCGGGCGAGGGGAGGGCGACCACGTCGAGCCCGAAGGCCATTGCCCGCGCCCGCGCATCGGCGAAGATCGCCGCGTTGGGGTCATCCTGGCCCGCCGCGTCGGGAATCGCGATGCGGCCTGGCGCCACGAAGCGGGCGAGATTGTCGACATGGCCGTCGGTATGATCGTTGAGCAGGCCGTCGCCGAGCCAGAGCAGCCGTTCCACCCCGAGCCCCTCGCGCAGCCGCGCTTCGATATCGGCGCGGCCGAGGCCTGGGTTGCGGTTGGGGTTGAGCAGGCATTGCTCGGTGGTGACGCCCAGGCCGGTGCCGTCGACGTCGATCGCGCCGCCTTCGAAGACCCAGTCGTGGCTGCGCAGCGGCAGCGCGGTCCGCGCCGCGAGGCGGGCACCGATGCTCTCGTCGCCGGGCAGCGCATATTTGCCGCCCCACCAGTTGAACTCGAAATCGGCGGCGGCCAGCCCCGCCGGCCCGCGGACCAGAATCGGTGCCGTGTCACGCAGCCAGATGTCCCCGAACGGCTGGGTGATCACCTCGGCCGTGTCGCCGGTAAGCTCGGCGGCGCGCGTCGCAGAGGCTTCGTCGGCGGCGACGAGGATTACGCTCTCGCCCTTGCCGCCGGCGCGCACCGCTTCCGCGAACGCCACCACCTCGCCGCGTGCGGGCTCGAGATCGTCCTCCCACAGCTCGGGGTGGCTGGGGAAGCCGATCCAGACGGCGTCGTGCGGCGCCCATTCGGCGGGCTGGCGATAATCGGTCATCGGCGCCAGATAGCGACCGGGCGTGACGGTTCAAAGAGGTGAATTGCCCAACTGCCCGATTCCCGTGGGAACAAAGTTCCGCTAGGCCTGGGTCATGACCATGGATCTCGATCAGGCGCTCGCTTCGCGTTCGGCACATTGGCTTGTGACCGGGGCCGCTGGCTTCATCGGCTCGCATCTTGTCGAAACGCTGCTGCGTGCGGGGCAACGCGTGCGGGGCCTCGATAATTTCGCGACCGGCCACCGCAGCAATCTGGAGGATGTGCGCGAGCAGGTCGGGGAAGCAGCCTGGGCGCGCTTCGCCTTCATCGAAGGGGATATCCGTGATCGGGCGACCTGTGCGGTCGCGGTCGCCGGGATCGATCATGTGCTGCACCAGGCGGCGCTGGGATCGGTGCCGCGCTCGATCGCCGATCCGCTGACCAGCCATGACGTCAACGCCACGGGCTTCGCCAATATGATCGACGCCGCCCGGCTCGCGGGGGTGACGCGCTTCGTCTATGCATCGTCGAGCTCGGTCTATGGCGACGAGCCCAATCTTCCCAAGGTTGAGGAGCGGATCGGCCGGGTATTGTCGCCCTACGCGCTCACGAAGCTTCACAATGAACTGACCGCCGGGGTCTATCAGCGCGCTTACGGCTTCGGATCGGTGGGGCTGCGCTATTTCAACGTGTTCGGCCCACGCCAGGACCCCGATGGCGCCTATGCCGCGGTGATTCCGCGCTGGGCCGCCGCGATGATCGCGGGCGAGGCGGTGACGATCAACGGCGATGGCGAGACCAGCCGGGATTTCTGTTACGTCGCCAATGCGGTACAGGCCAATTTGCGGGCGGCGATGTTCGCACCCGGCGGAGAGGCGCTGCTGCTGAATGTCGCGGTTGGCGAGCGGACAAGTCTCAACGAGCTGTTCGAGCTGTTGCGTGAGGGGCTGGCGCGCGATGGCATCACTTATGATCTCGCGGCGGAGCGTGTCGATTTCCGCGCCGGCGACGTCCGCCATTCGCTGGCTGATATCGGTGCCGCCGGCCGGGCGATCGGCTACGCGCCCACCCAGCGGATCGGCGAGGGGCTGGCTCAGGCATTGCCATGGTATCGCCGACTCGCCAAGGTAGCGGCACGTTAATCGGGGGATAGTAGCGTGGGTGATGTAAGCCGGGTTGCGGTGATCGGTCTGGGCTATGTCGGATTGCCGCTCGCAGCGGCGCTGGCGAAGCATTTTCCGACGGTCGGGATCGATATCGACCAGGGCCGGGTCGACGAACTGCGCGGCGGCCATGACCGGACCAATGAACTGGACAGCGCCGCCCTCGCCGCCACGCCGCTCACCTATGCCACCGACATCCAGGCGGGGGCCGATGCCGATGTCATCATCGTCACCGTGCCGACCCCGGTCGACCATGCCAATCGGCCGGATCTTGGCCCGGTCATGTCGGCGACCCGCAGCCTCGCGAAGGTGCTGAAGCCCGGCAAGGGGACGATCATCGTCTATGAAAGCACGGTATATCCGGGCGTCACCGAGGACATTTGCGGGCCTGAGCTGGAAAAGCTGACCGGCCTCAAACGCGGCACCGATTTCTTCCTCGGCTACAGCCCCGAGCGGATCAACCCGGGCGATCGCGAGCATACCGTCGAGCGCATCACCAAGGTCGTCGCGGGCGAAAATCCAGAGGTGCTCGACAAGCTCTGCGCGATCTACGGGGCGGTGACGACGGGCGGCACTTTCCGCGCGGCGTCGATCAAGGTGGCCGAGGCCGCCAAGGTGATCGAGAATGCCCAGCGCGACATCAACATCGCCTTCGTCAACGAAATCACCCAGATCTTCGGCAAGGTAGGTATCTCGATCTGGGACGTGCTGGCGGCGGCGGGCACCAAGTGGAATTTCCTGAAATTCGTGCCCGGCCTCGTCGGCGGCCACTGCATCGGCGTGGATCCCTATTATCTGAGCTACCTCGCCCAGCAGTTGGGCCATTATCCGCGCGTCATCCTGGCTGGTCGTGGCATCAATGACGGCATGGGCGCGTGGATTGCCGACCAGATCCACGAGCAGATCGCCAGCGGCGCGCGCATCCTGATCCTCGGCCTCACCTTCAAGGAAAATGTGCCCGACCTGCGCAATTCGCGCGTGATCGACGTGGTCCGCCGGCTCGAATGGCTACGCCATGAGGTGGTGATTCACGATCCGCTCGCCGATCCCGCCGAAGCCCGGCACGAATATGGCGTCGATCTCGCGGCCGATGCGCTGCGGCAGCGCTTCGACGTCGTGATCGGCGCGGTCTCGCATAGCGACTATGCGCGTCTGTCGGCCGATCAGCTGGCGGCAATGGTCGGTGACGGCGGGCTGGTCGCCGATCTGAAGGGTATGTGGAGCGGGCTGGAATTGCCCGCATCGGTCAAGCGCTGGTCGCTCTGATCGCGCGGGCCATCTCCGGCGGGGGCGGGGGCTGGCCCGAACGGCTGGCCGTCCTGCTGCTCGGGCTTGGCGCCTTCCTGCTGGTCGTCGGACCGGCGCCGCTCGATCCGACCAACATCGCCTGGCTGGGCGAGGCCGATGCCGCGACCAACTATCTCGGCTGGGCCTTTTTCCGGTCGAGCCCGTGGGGCTGGCCGTTGGCCGCCAATCCCGCTTATGGGCTCGATATCGCCGGCAGCGTGATGATGGCCGATGCCAACCCGCTGATGGCGCTCCCCTTCAAGCTGCTCGGGCCGCTGCTGCCGACGCCCTTTCAATATTTCGGGCTCTGGCTGCTGCTCTGCTTCCTGCTGCAGGGGCTGTTCGCGCATGGTATCGCTCGAAAGATCACGCCGTATGCTGAACAGCGCCTCGCCATCGTGCTGCTGTTCCTGTTCACGCCCTTCTTCCTGATCCGCATCGCCACCCCGGCGGTATTCCACATGACGCTGGTCGGGCAGTGGCAGATATTGGCGGCGCTCTGCCTCTATCTTTCTCCCGATCTCCGGCGCCGGGCGGGCTGGTGGGCGGTGCTGCTGGGCATCGCGATCCTGACCCATCCCTATCTGTTCGCGCTGGTAGCGGCGATCTGGCTGGCCGATATCTTCCGCGCGCTGATCGCGGCGCGCCAGCAGCCGATGACGATCCTGCTCGGGGCCTTGCTCGGTCCGCTGGCCGTGCTGATCCTCGCCAAGCTGTCGGGTGTGTTCTGGCTGCAGGGGGCAGGGGTCGATACAGCGAGCGCGAAGACCATGAGCGTGGAATGGGGCTTCGCCATCTACAAGGCGAACCTGCTGACGGCGTTCGATCCCGATGGCTGGTCCCTGCTGCTGCCGGACATCCGTACCAAGCCTGAGCAGATAGAGGGTTTCGCCTATCTCGGTCTCGGCATGTTGCTGTTGCTCATCGCGACCTTGTTCGCGTTGCGTCGGCTCGGTCCCTGGCTACGGCTGGAACGCCAGCACTGGCCGCTGGCGCTGATCCTGATCGGCTGCG
>SCUQ01000162.1 GCA_004297635.1 Rhizorhabdus sp.
GATGCGGTCAGCGGCCTGGCCGATACCCTGCGGAGCAAGGACACCGACGAACTGATCGGTGACGCCCGCAATGTCGTCCGCAGTTCGCCTGCGATCGCCATCGCGGCGGCGGCGGCTGTCGGCTTTCTGGTCGCGCGGGTCGTCAAGTCGGGTCTGACGCCGAAAGCGGCGGGCGCTTCTCCGGACACGGTCCCAGCCAAAGCCGGGCCGAGCGCCACTCGCCAGCGCGCGGCGGCCCCGGCCTCTGCGAAGGCCAAGTCTGGGCCGGCGAAAACAGCCGCCGGGACGGCGGCGACGCAGAAGCCCGCGCCGAAGAAGGCCGCGGCACCCAAGGCTCCGCTTGCCGACACACCGATTGCCGACGCCCCGGCGACCGACAGCACAACGCCTGCAGCCTGATCCTTGAATAAGGGGCCAGCAGAGGAACAGATGCCGATTGGCGCATTGCTCGCGCAATTGGTCGAAGACGCGCGCGCGCTCGCCAAGGTCGAGATGGCGCTGTTCCGGACAGACTTCTACCGCAGGATCGGCCGCGCTCGTACCGGCGCACTGCTCCTCCTGATCGGGGCCATGATGGGCCAGGCTGCGGCCGTGACGTTCCTCGTCACGCTTTCCTTTCTGCTCACCCCGTTGCTAGGGCGTCTTGGTGCCGCGTCCCTTTCGGTGGTGCTGGGATTGGGCGCCGCTGCCCTGCTGATCCGCATCGGCGTGCGCAAATTGCTGCTCGTCGTCGAGGATCCCGACGACGACGAAGAGGAGCGTGCACCCGATCGCATGCAGAGCCCGGTCGACGAGATGTTCGAACGGGTACGCCAGCGTTCACAGGCGGCCCGTAATCAATTGATCCAGACCGTCGGCGAAACCCAGGCCCGGCTCCATCCGCAGGCGCTGATCGCCGATCTCGCCGATATGGTGGTCGATCAGGCGCAGGCGTTGAGCCACCGTGCCATCGATGCGGTGCGGCGCAGGCCTATCCGCGCCACCGCGGGGGTTATCGCGCTTCTGCTGGTCGTGATCCGGCCGCCGATTTATGGAATAGTGACCCGGCTGGCGGGTGCAACCCGGCGGCCCGTGAAGAGTTTCAGGGGCAAGCGGGCCGGCTCCCCGGCCCAGGATGAGGAGACCATCCCATGACGACGAAAAGCAGCTCCGGCATCAGCGAGCGTGCCGCCAAGGCGAAATCATATGCCGGTTCGAAGCTGAAACGCGGCGGCGATGCCGCACGGGCCGCCGGGCTCAAGGTCGCCGATGAGGTCGATGCCTTCCCGGTCGCCGCTCTGGTCGGCGGGCTGGCGGTCGGCGCGGTGCTCGGCGCTCTCTTGCCGCGGACCCGCCAGGAAGAAGACCTGCTAGGCGCGATCGGCGGCGCCATCAACGAGCGGGCCAGGGAAGCTGCCCTGGCCGCACGCGATGCTGGCCAGGCCAAGCTCGACGAACTCGGCATCAGCGGCGATGCCGCAGGCAAGCAGGTGGGCAAGCTGATCGAATCGATCGCGCAGGTTGCCGAAACCGCCGGCAGCGCCGCGGTCGAGGCCGTCCGCCACTGATCCGATTTGGAACGGACTCGGTTCAATCGGGGTTCATCGCCTGAACCATATACGGTCATATAGGGGTGCGCGGGCTCGCGCGCCGATGGAGAAGATCAAGATAATGAACAGAATCAAACAGGTTGCCGGCGCTGCCATGATTGCCACCGCCACATTCGCCGCGCCGCTTGCGCCCGCGCACAGTGCCGTCGTCGCCACGCAGGATCCCGGCACCTTCGTCAGTTCGCTCGGAAGCGAAGCCTTCTCGGTGCTCAAGACGGGCAACAAGGCGGTTGTTCGTGCGAAGTTCCGGGAAGTGCTGTCGCAATATTTCGCGCTCGATGCGCTTGGCGACCGCTTGATCCGCCGCTGGTCCGCGCAGATCACCCCGGCGCAGAAGGCAGCCTATCAGGCGGCGATCCCCAATTTCGTCATCGGCACCTATTCCGACAATCTTTATGATTATGCCAATGCCACGATGAAGGTCATTCGCACCACGCCGGCCGGCAGTGGGTTCAATGTCCTCACTCAGGTTCAGAAGCCCGGCGCACAGCCGATCGCGGCGGTCTGGTCAGTCGCCAAGGTCGGCGGCAGCTTCAAGGTGACGAACGCGACGGTCGCCGGCATCAATCTGGCCCTGACCCAGCAGGCCGATTTCGATGCGATCATCCAGCGCAAGGGCATTGACGGCCTGATTGCCATGATGAAGGCGCGCGGCTAAACGGCTGCGAGGCGGCTGCCCTGCCTATGCCGGGCGGCCGCTTCGAGAGAATAGAGGGACGGGCCGGACAACGGACCGTCGGAGTCGGCAGGAGGCGGAGCCAGTCATCGTCCCCCGGGCGATCAACGGAGCATTCGCATGAGCAAGATCCATCTGGTGTTCGGAGGCCGCGTCAAGGACCCCCGCGGGCTCGATTTCGAAGATCTGAGCCAGATCGACGTGGTCGGCTTTTTCCAGGATTACAAGTCCGCCGAGAAGGCCTGGCGTGGCGCCGCCCAGCGCACGGTCGACGATGCCGAGATGAAATATGTCGTCGTGCATCTGCACAAGCTGCTTGAGCCCGATCTGGAATAATCGCGAAGCGCGGGCGCCTGCGCACGCTGGCGTCGCCCCGCCCCGCTGAGCGCCACGGCCCGTTGGAACCCGCAGTCCGTCCGCAACGAAACTGACGTAAGCCGATCGCATATCGCCGGGACAGCGTTCAGGCCGCGCGTCCTCCCATGCGTGCCAGCGGTCTGGTCAGTGCCAGCCCGGCCAGGAAGCCGCCCACATGCGCGGCGGTAGCGATCGCCATGCCCATATCCGCGAAGGCGATCCCCATCAGGAACTGAACCCCGATCCAAGCGGCGGCAAGCCAGACGATGTTGACGGCGACCCCGAGCGTCGGATGCTTCGCAAAGCCGCGCGGGCGGCCGAACAACAGCGCATATGCAGCGAATATCGCGGAAATCGCGCCGCTTGCACCGATCATGGGCGAACTGTCGATCGGATTGACGAGATATTGCGCACCCGCCGCCACATAGGCCCCGACGACATAGAGGATTGTCAGCCCCAACGGCCCGATCGTGGCTTCGACCATGCGACCACAGAAGATCAGCATCATCATGTTGAACAGCAGGTGGATTGCGCCGCCATGCAGCAGCGTCGCCGTCAGCGGGGTTATCCAGAGCGGCAATGCACCCGGCAGCTCAGCGCCACTCATCCGCAGCGGAATGAAGCCGCCCGCCATGTCGGCCCAGTCGGTCCAGCCCAGCAGCGCCAGCACGGCGTAAGCGGCAACCGTGGCGATCGCGATCGCATTGGTGCCGATACCCCGTGGAAAGCTCCGGCTGTCCAATGGCGGTGTCAGATGAACTCGATCTTGGCGACGAGATAGAAGCGGTCGCCGGAAGGCACCGTCACCTCGACCTCGTCATCGACCTTCTTGCCGATGAGCGCGCGACCTAGCGGGGAATTATACGAGATCTTGCCGGTCTTGGCATCCGCCTCGGTCTGGCCGACGATCTGGTAGCGCACCGGCTTTTCGTCATCGTCGAGCAGGGTGACGGTGGCGCCGAACACGATCTTGTCGCCGGACAGATCGCGCGGATCGATCACCTGCGCACGGCTCAGCCGGTCCTCGATGTCGGCGATGGACGCCTCGATCTGACCCTGCCGTTCCTTGGCGGCATGATATTCGGCGTTCTCCGAAAGATCGCCGTGCGCACGAGCTTCCTCGATCGCATCGATGATCAGCGGCCGCTCGGCTTTGAGACGCGCGAGCTCCACGGTGAGCATCTTCTGCCCCTCCGCCAGCATCGGCATCTTCTCAACGCTCGCCATCGTGCCCTTTACCTTTCGTCAAAACCGCTGACCCCCGGACGACCCCCCTCGGGTCGCCCGCACCGACTCCTGCGATGTGGGGATCAGGCGCGCGAAGATGAATAATAGGATTGAAGCGCGCGTACTTCAAGCTTGCGCTCCCGAAGAGCACCGATTGCCTGCGCCGCGGCGACGCTGGCGGCGGCCGTGGTGAAATAGGGAACCCGCCCGTACAACGCCGACGTACGGATCGCCTTGGAGTCGAGCAGCGACTGCCAGCCCTCCGTGGTGTTGAAGATCAGGTCGACATCGCCATCGACGATGCGGTCGACGATATTGGGGCGTCCCTCGCGCTTCTTGAGCACCATTTCGACCGCCAGCCCCTGCTCGCGCAGATATTGCCCGGTGCCGCTGGTCGCGAGGATCGTGAAGCCCAGCTCGATCAGCTGGCGGACCGCGGGCAGGATATGCCCCTTGTCGCTGTCCTTGACCGAGACGAAAGCCGTGCCGCCAAGCGGAAGCTTGGTCCCGGCTCCCAGCTGCGCCTTGGCGAAAGCCGTAGCAAAATCGCTATCGATTCCCATGACTTCGCCGGTAGATTTCATCTCCGGTGACAATACGGGGTCGACGCCGGGGAACCGCGCGAACGGGAAGACCGCTTCCTTGACCGCGATATGCGCGACATCGAGCTTGATCCTCGGCAGCGCCTTCAGCTTCTCGCCCGCCATCACCCGTGCCGCGAACTTCGCGATGGGCTGGCCGATCGCCTTGGCGACGAAGGGCACGGTGCGGCTGGCGCGCGGATTGACCTCGATCAGATAGACGTCGCCGTCCTTGACCGCATATTGGACGTTCATCAGCCCGCGCACGGACAGCGCACGCGCCAGCGAATCGGTCTGGCGCTCGATCTCGGCGATGATGTCCTTCGGCAGGCTGTAGGGCGGCAGCGTGCAGGCGCTGTCACCCGAATGGACGCCGGCTTCCTCGATATGCTGGAGCACGCCCGCGACGACGACATCGTCCCCATCGCAGATCGCATCGACGTCCACTTCGATCGCATCGCGCAGATACTGATCGATCAAAACCGGCGAATCGCCAGATACTTGCACCGCAGTACTGATATATTGATCGAGCTGTGCAGGGTCCTCGACGATCTCCATCGCGCGGCCGCCCAGCACATAGCTCGGGCGCATCAGCACCGGATAGCCGACCCGCTCGGCGACGGCGAGCGCCTCCTCGCGGCTACGCGCGATACCGTTGCGCGGCTGTTTGAGGCCGAGCTGGCCGACGAGGTCGGCAAAGCGTTCCCGGTCCTCGGCCAGGTCGATCGCATCCGGCGAGGTGCCGAGGATCGGAATGCCGGCATCCTCCAGCTCCTGCGCCAGCTTGAGCGGCGTCTGCCCGCCGAACTGGACGATCACGCCCTTCAGCGTCCCTTTGGACTGCTCGACATGCAGGATTTCCAGCACATCCTCCGCGGTCAGCGGCTCGAAATAGAGCCGGTCCGAGGTGTCGTAATCGGTCGACACCGTCTCCGGGTTGCAGTTGATCATGATCGTTTCATAGCCGGCATCCGCCAGCGCGAAGCAGGCATGGCAGCAGCAATAGTCGAACTCGATCCCCTGCCCGATCCGGTTCGGGCCGCCACCCAGGATCACGATCTTCTCGCGATCGGTGGGGTGGCTCTCGCACTCGGGCTCGCCGAAGCTCGGCGCCTCATAGGTCGAGTACATATAGGGCGTCTTGGCCTCGAACTCGGCCGCACAGGTGTCGATCCGCTTGAAGACCGGGCGAACGCCGAGCTTGTGGCGATGCGCGCGCACCTCCTTCTCGGTGATGCCGCCGGTCATGGCCTTGGCGGCGTCATGGACGATGCCGCTCCCCCTCGCCTGCTCCCGCTCCATGCCCGCCAGATTGGCCGAGCGCAGCGCCAGCCAGCCAAGCCGTTTGTCGGAGAAACCCATTGATTTCAGGCGACGCATGCCGGCCGCGTCCTGCGGCAGTCCTTCGCGGCACACCACTTCCTCGGCAGCGATGATCTCGGCAAGCCGCTCGAGGAACCAGGGCTCATATTTGGCGATGCGGTGGATCTCGTCGACGGTGAAGCCCTCGCGCAGCGCCTGCGCCGCGACGAGCAGCCGGTCGGGTGTCGGCCGCGCCAGTTCGGCCTCGATCTCCTCGCGCGGCGCACCGACCAGGGCATCGACGACATTGAAGCCGACCAGCCCGGTCTCGAGCCCGCGCAGCGCCTTCTGCATCGATTCCTGGATGTTGCGGCCGATCGCCATCGTCTCGCCGACCGATTTCATCGCGGTCGACAGCAGCGGCTCGGCGCCCTTGAATTTCTCGAAGGCGAAGCGGGGAATCTTGGTGACGACATAGTCGATCGTCGGCTCGAACGAGGCCGGGGTCGCGCCGGTGATATCGTTCATGATCTCGTCGAGCGTATAGCCGACCGCCAGCTTGGCCGCGACCTTGGCGATCGGGAAGCCGGTCGCCTTCGATGCCAGCGCGGAGGAGCGCGACACGCGCGGGTTCATCTCGATCACGACCAGGCGGCCATCCGCCGGATTCACGGCGAACTGGA
>SCUQ01000163.1 GCA_004297635.1 Rhizorhabdus sp.
CCAAATTGCCGGTCTATTCTGATATCGTTTTTCAATCTCACAAGCGTCGCACGACATCGAAAGCATCGCCCCCAAATATGGAAAGGGGGCACGGTCGCCCGCGCCCCCTTCCCTGTCTGCGTCCGCCGGCGGGCCGGCGCATGTGTCAGAGGCCGACGATGCCGCCGTCATTCTTCGTGATGACGACCGTCGCCGAGCGGGGCCGTGCGGTGGCCGTGCCGCCGGCCTGGGTCGCGGGCCAGCTGCTCTGCAGCGTGGTCAGGTTGCCGTCCTCGCCGGGGTGCTGGATGTTGACGAACAGGGTGCGGCCGTCCGGCGTCGAATCGACGCCGGTCAGTTCGCAGCCCTTCGGGCCGACCAGGAAGCGCTTCAGCAGGGTCGGCGTCGCCGCCTTGCCCACGAAGGTGCCCTGGGTCCGGGTGCTGCCGTCGGCGCCGGTGTTGGTGATCGTCTTGGCGCCGCCATCGCCGACGCGGCCGGGGATCGCGACCAGCATCTGATTGTTGGTCTTGTCGGTGAAGGCGCCGTCGTCGGTCTGGATCCACAGGATCGGATTGACGAGGCCCGATGCGTTCTGCGGGCGCGCGAACCACAGGCCGTCCGGGCTGGAGAAGTCATTGGTCGCATCGAGGCCCGAGATGTTGACATTGGCCGGATCGGCCTCCGCCGAATCCGCCCCGAACAGATAGATGTCCCAGGTGAAGCTGGTGGCTTCCGAATTGTCGCCGGCTTCCTTGAGGCGGAGGATATGGCCGTTCGGATTGCCGCGCTGCGCGGTGCCCGACCGGGTATCATTATAGTGGCGCGGATTGGCCGCGTCGGTGCCGTTCAACGGACGCAGCGTCGCATTGTTGTTGGTGAGGGTGAGGTACATCTCCCCGGTCACCGGGTTGATCGCGGTCCATTCGGGCCGATCCATCTTGGTCGCGCCGAGCACGTCGCCCGCCAGACGGGCATTGACGAGGACATCGGCCTGGTCGGCGAAGGGGTAGGTCGGGTTCGACGCGGTCAGCCCGTTCTGCCCGAAGACCAGCGGCAGCCAGGTGCCGGTGCCATCGGCGGCGAAGCGGGCGACATAGAGGGTGCCGGCATCGAGATATTTGTCGCCGATCGCGAGGCGATCCGCCGCGCTGCCGTCCGCCGCGGCCCAGGGCTGGGCCGAGACGAACTTGTAGAGATATTCGCCGCGCGCATCATCGCCCATGTAGAAGGCCGGCTTGCGGCCGACGACGACGTTCGACGGCCAGCAGCCTTCATGGCCGAAGCGGCCCAGCGCGGTGCGCTTGCGCGGCGCCTTCGTCGGATCATAGGGATCGAGCTCGACCACCCAGCCGAACTGGTTGGGCTCGTTGCGGAAATCGGCGGCGGCGGAAGCGCCGCTCGCGCTGGCGTTCCACCGTGCATAGACGGTGCTGGCCGGATCGGCGGGCACGACCGTCGCCCAGCCATAGCTGCCGCTCGCCCCCTCGGGAATGCCATAGCGGTTGAGCGAGACGACATCCTTGCTCGTCGCGCCGCCACGCACGGCATTGTCGCCGGCCGCGCGCCGGAAATAGCCCGCCCAATTCTCTTCACAGGTCAGATAGGTGCCCCAGAAGGAAAAGCCGTTGGCGCAGTTGTTGACGGTGCCGCGGCCGTCGGTGCCCGCGGTCGAGAAGCGCGTGCGCATCAGCGCATTGCCGCGCGCTGGGCCGGAGAAGGTCACCGGGGTCAGCGGCGTGGTGCGGCGATTGAGGGTCGAGGTGGTCGAATAGGTCCAGCCGCTGGTGCCGCGGGTCACTTCGATCACGCTGACGCCGTGGCACTCCATCTCCTTGAGCACTTCCGCCTCCGGGCGGACGCCGCCGGTCGAGGTGGGGCCATTGGGGTGGAGATAGACCTGGGTGATGTTCTCATGGTTCATCACCAGCAGGCCGCGCGAACTGTTGTTATCGTCGCGCGCATTGCCGCTGGCGGCGAGGCCATAATAATAGAGCGCGTCATGGTGATCGCCGGCGCGCTTCGCGAAGTTCGTGTCGGTGCCGTTATTGGCGAAGGCGGGCGTGGCCGCGTCGATCGGATCGCCGAGCCGGTAGAGGATCGACACGCTATAGCCTTCGGGCACCTTGACGAGATCGTCGAAGCCCTTCGGCACCGATGTGAAGCCCAGCACCGCCGGCGTGACGGTGATCGTGGTCTGCGCGGTCGCCTGCTTACCCTTGCTGTCGATCGCCTTATATTCGAACACCAGCGGGGTCGAAGCCGACACCGCCGGGGCGATGAAGCTGGCATTGTTGGTGTTCGCGTTGCTGAGCGTGACCGACGTTCCCGAAATCTGGGTCCAGCTGACGGTCACGTCCTGCTTGTCGGTGGCGGTGCCGCTGAGCGTGACCAGGCGGCCGGCACTGACCGTGGCATTGGCACCGGCCGTGACCACGGGCGCCTTGTTGTCGTCGCCGCAGGCCGACAGCAGCATGCCGCCCATCGTCGCCGCGGCGATCGCGGACACGCCGCCGAACAGCGTCTGGCGGCGCGAGTAACGCTCGGCAACGATGCTCTCGAGCGTGGGATTATCGGTCGGATTGCAGTCGACGAGGCCGTCGGTATAGCCGTCGCGGGCGATCTCGGTCATGGCGTGGGTCCCCTTGATTGGAAGGGGACTGGCTAGCGGTGAGCTGCGACGGATTTGTGCCGGCTCGCTTACCGGACAATGAAGCCTGCATGACGGGATCGTGACGCCATCGCCCCGGCATGGCCGAATTGGCCGGATCGGCCGGATCGGCCGCGGCCATGCGACGATTGCATTGCCCGATCATGGATCATGATATACATATATCAGAATCATGACTGGCATTGTGCGGAATGTATCATGAAGCCTGCCGCGCGCGCCATGGCGCCCTGCCGCTGGCTGATGCTGCTCTATCAGCTGCCGAGCCAGCCAGCCTATCTGCGGACCAAGGTGTGGCGCCGGCTGCAGAGCATCGGCGCCGTGCCGGTGCGCGGATCGGGCTATGTGCTGCCGACGGGCGATGAGGCGCGGGAGGACTTCCACTGGCTGGTCGGCGAGATCGTCAAGGGCGGCGGCGAAGCGGCGGTGTGCGAGGCGCGGCTGATCGACGGCATGGCCGATGCCGAGATCGAGGCGCAGTTCAACGCCGCGCGGGACGAGGCCTATGCCATGCTGATCGACGAAGCCCGCGCGCTGCTGGAGCAGGACGCGGCCCCGGCGGCGGCAGTCGCCCGGCTGCGCCGCCGCTTCGACGCGCAGGTCGCGCTGGATTTCTTCGCGGCCCGGCGGCGCGAACCGGCCGAGCGGCTGATCCGGCAGCTGGAAGAACGGCTGGCGCCGCGCGCCGCCGCGCAGGGCGATGACGGGCGCGACGAGCTGATCGGGCGCGTCTGGGTGACGCGCGAGCGGCTGTTCGTCGACAGGCTGGCCTGCGCCTGGGCGGTCAAGCGCTTCATCGATCCGGGCGCACGCTTCAAATTCGTCCCCGCGCAGGGCTATCGGCCGGAGCCCGGCGAACTGCGCTTCGACATGTTCGAGGGCGAGATCGGCCATGAGGGCGACCGCTGTTCGCTGGAGGTGCTGGTCGACCGCGCCGGGCTGGGCGGCGACGCGGCGCTGGCGGCGATCGCCGAGATCGTCCACGACATCGACCTGAAGGACGAGAAATTCGGGCGTCCCGAAACCGCCGGGCTGTTCCAGCTGCTGAAGGGCGTCTGCGCGCCCGACCGGCCCGACGAACAGCGCGTCGCGCGGGCAGGCGCGATCTTCAACGATCTGTACGACGGCTTTGCCCGGGGCACGGCATGACCGGGCACGGAGTCTCCTTCGGAGAGGCGCTGCGCGTCTGGCTGCGCATCGCGCTGCTCAGCTTCGGCGGCCCGGCCGGGCAGATCGCGGTGATGCATCGCATCCTGGTCGACGAGAAGAAGTGGATCGGCGAGGAGCGTTTCCTGCACGCGCTCAATTTCTGCATGCTGCTGCCCGGCCCCGAGGCGCAGCAGCTCGCCATCTATATCGGCTGGCTGCTGCACCGGGTGAAGGGCGGGCTGGTGGCGGGCCTATTGTTCGTGCTGCCCGGCGCCATCGCGATCATGGCGCTGTCCTGGCTCTATGTTCTGCTGGGCCAGGCCGCGCCGGTCGCGGCGCTGTTCTTCGGCCTGAAGGCGGCGGTGGTGGCGATCGTGTTCCAGGCGGTGGTCCGCATCGGATCCCGCGCGCTGGGCCATCCGGCGAAGATCGGCATCGCCGCCGTCGCCTTCCTGGCGCTGTTCCTGCTGCGCATCCCCTTTCCGATCGTCATCCTCGCCGCCGGCCTGACCGGCTGGTTCGCCGGCCGCGCCGGCCTGCCCGCCTTCGCCGGTGGTGGCCATGGCCATGCCAGGCCCGGCACGCTGCGCGACGAGGACAGCGCGCTGGGCGGCGAGATCCCCGATCATGCCCGACGCCCCTGGCCAAGCATGATCGCCGCGCCCGCCCTGCTGCTCGTCGCCTGGCTGCTGCCCGTGGCGCTGGTGACGGCGCTGGCGCCGCCGGACAGCGCCTTCGCCGATATCGCCACCTTTTTCTCCAAGATGGCGATGCTGACCTTCGGCGGCGCCTATGCGGTGCTGGCCTGGGTCGGGCAGGCCGGCGTGGACCGATATCACTGGCTGAGCGCCGCCGAGATGCTCGATGGCCTGGGCCTGGCCGAAAGCACGCCGGGCCCGCTGATCATGGTCACCCAATATGTCGGCTTCCTCGGCGCCTTCCGCCATCCCGGCGATCTGCCGCCGCTGCTGGCGGGAACGCTGGGCGGCCTGCTGACCACCTGGGTGACCTTCACGCCCTGCTTCCTGTGGATCTTCGCGGGGGCGCCCTTCGTCGAGCGGCTGCGCGGCAACCGGGCGCTCGCCGCCGCGCTGTCCGCGATCACCGCGGCGGTGGTGGGCGTGATCCTGAACCTCGCGCTCTGGTTCGCGC
>SCUQ01000164.1 GCA_004297635.1 Rhizorhabdus sp.
CCAGGCCGAGGCCGTGGCCGCGCTTGCCGCCGATCTCGGCGCTGGTCGACCGATAGAAAGGCTCGAAGGCGCGCTCCAGATCTTCTTCGGGCAGGCCGGGGCCTTCATCGATCACCGCGATATGGGCCTCGCCGCGATCGATCCGCACCCGGATACGGGCGCGGTCGCCATATTTGACGGCATTGTCGATCAGATTGGCGAACAGCCGGCGCATTGCCATGATGTCCACCTCGACCGGAATATAGGGCAGCGGATCGACCGTCACCGGATTGCCGATGAACGCCGCGTCCTCGGCGACATCCTCCACGATCGTGCGCAGGTCGAGCTTCTCGCGCACGCCGGGGATCGATGCGTCGCGGATGAAATTGAGGACCGAGGAGATCATCGCCTCCATCTCCTCGAGCTCCTCGACCATCCCCTCGCGAATCTTCTCGTCGTCCACTTCCTCGACGCGGAAGCGCAGCCGGGTAAGCGGGGTCCGCAGATCGTGGCTGATCGCCCCGATCATCGCGGTGCGATCGCTGACGAAGCTGCGCAGCCGGCTCTGCATCAGGTTGAAGGCGTGCGCGGCACGGCCGACCTCCGCCGGGCCGTCGAGATCGAGCACATCGGCGGTGGGGTCGCGGCCGAGCAGTTCGGCCGCCTCGGCGAAGCGTTCGAGCGGCTTGCTCATCCGCCGCGCGAACAGCCAGCCGAGCGGTGCGACGATCGCGAAGGCGATCAGGAACCACAGCAGCACACGGCGTTGCCAGGCATTGAGGAAAGGCTCCGGCGCGGGCTGGACGACCGACCAGCGGCCATCGGCCATCCGCATCGCGGCGATGAAGTCGCCCTCGACATAGGGCGCGGGGGCGAGGCCGAACAGACCGCGCTGGCGCACCGGCTGCGGCGCGGCATAGCTGGATGGCGATGTCACCTCGGCGCCCTGCCCGACATCGAGCGCCGCCGCATCGGCTGGCGTCTGAGGCTGCACGGCGGGCCGCTGTTCGACGGTGGGGGCGGTTGCCGGAGCCGGGCTCGGCACAGGCAGCGGCTGTGTTTGCTGCGCGACGGGCGGCGAAAGCAGATTGTCCTGCGGGACGATGATCGTCGGGCGGCTCGGCGCGGGTTCCCGAACGGACAGGCCGAGCTGCGATGAGGAAGGATTGACCGGTAGCAGATTGGAGCGGCCGATCATGTCGAGGCTCCGGCGGATCAACGGCAGTCCGCCCACCGGCTTCTTGTCGATGCCGCCCGCGCTGTCGTCCTGTTCCGGCAGGGGCTGGATCGCCGCTGCCCGGCTGGGCGCGCGCAGCAACGGCGGGATCATCTGGCCGCGATCACCCTCGATGCGGACCCGGCGTTCGGCACGGACGGATTTGTCGACCGGGATCACCGCGCCGCCGCGGTCGGGGATCGAAACCGAATCGTCGATCCGTACATGCCCGCGAGCGCCCCAATTGCCGTCCTTCGCACGCGGCGCAGCGGCGCCCCAGGGCGCGCGGCCGATCGCTTCGCCACCGGCTGCGTCGCTGGGGATGGCTTCGGCGGGCAGCGCATCGGGGGACAATCGCCCACGGGCGAAGCTACCAGCCGCCACGGGCGTGCCGTCCGCCTGCTCCAGGACGAAGGAGGCGGGCTTGAACTGTGCCGCCGCATCCGGGACCACCGGACCGTCATCGGCCATCGCGAGCTTGCGGGTGGCGACGGTGCCCGCGAAGGGGAGCGGCGTGTAGAAGCTCAGCCGGACATCGGCGGGGCTGACCCCGAGCAGCTCCGCCAGTTCCCGGCGGGAGCGCTCCGACACCAGCCAGCCGCGCCCGCGCAGCTCGGGCGGCTCGGCCTGCACCTGTCGTTCGAGCTGCCGGTTCGATCCCTTGCCGCGCAGCGTCTCCGCCACCGTCGCCAGATTATATTGCGGCGTCGGCGCGGGCGGCAGCAACAGGGTCAGCAGCAGCGTGACCAGCTGGGCGATGACGAGGCCGGCCGTCAGCAGCACGACGATCTGGATCGCGAGCGCCGGACCCTGCCACGGGCGGACGAAGAAGAGCTTCCTCATAGCAACAATATGCCATGTGTTTCGCCTCCGATCCATCCTTGTACGTCAAGCTCGTTTCGATCCCCGCACGGCTTGCCCGCACCGTCATTTTCCCTGTCTTTCATCGCCCTGCCGGGTCCCCGCGACGGGCCTTGCAACCGGGGGCGGGCCGGCACGGTTCTGAAACGAGCGGGCTGGCTTTCGCCGGCAAGGAAAGCCATCATGTGCGTCATGGACCTCGCCACGCGCATCCTCATCGTCGACGACGATCCCGGCATCCGCAACCTGATGTCGTCCTTTCTCGACAAGCATGGCTATCATACCGATACGGCCTGCGATCCGATCGAGATGCGCGCGCTGCTCGCGCAGCACCGCTTCGACCTGATCGTGCTGGACGTGATGATGCCGCGTGAGGACGGGCTGACCGCGCTGCGCGATCTGCAGCGCGACGATGCGCCGCCGGTGATCATGCTGTCGGCGGTGGGCACCGACGTCGATCGCATCGTCGGGCTGGAAATGGGCGCCGACGATTATCTCGCCAAGCCATGCAATCCGCGTGAGCTGCTCGCCCGCATCCGCACGGTCTTGCGCCGGCGTGGCGGCAAGGCCGCGGGTCAGGACGGCTCCGAGCCGGCTTCGGCGGAGGAGAGGCGCTTCTCCGGCTGGCGCATGCATATGGGGGTCCGGACCCTGCACAATCCGGCCGGAGAGCATGTCCCGTTATCGGACAGCGAGTTTCGCCTGCTGCGGGCATTTGTCGAACATCCCCGCCGGGTGCTGACCCGTGATCAGCTGCTCGATTATTCGGGGGGCGCGGACAATGAGGTCTATGACCGCGCCATCGACGTCCAGGTCAGTCGGCTGCGTCGCAAGCTGGGTGCCGGCGGCGGCCAGGATCTGATCCGGACTGTGCGCAACGAAGGCTATATGTTCTTCCCCGTCGTCGAATGAGGGGGGGGCTGAGGGCCGGTCAGGCGGCGACGCGGACCGGCTGGACGGCGAGCGGCCCGGTGGGCATCTGAAGCTCGTCGAGGCAGAGCTGGCCATGGCGGCGCCAGGACAGATTGCCGACCACCCATTGCCGCGCGCGCAGGCCCATCGCGGTGCGCAGGGCGGGGTGACGCAGCGCTGCATCGAGCGCGCGCGCGATCGCGTCTTTCGAGCGGCCGTCGACGACGAAGCCGGTCTCTCCGTCGCGGACCAGTTCGGCGGGGCCACCTTCCCGGCCGACGATGCAGAGCAGGCCTTCGGCCATCGCATCGGCTACGCCGAAGCCGAAACCCTCGACATCGGTGCCCTGATCGAGCGCGATCTGCGGATGAAGGAAGATATCGGCTTCGGCCCGCAGCCGCTGCAGCTCGATGGCGTCGACAGCCCCGAGCAGTTCGACATGATCGCCGAGACCTAGCTCGTCGATCCACTCCTGAAGGCGGGCCCGGTCCGGGCCGTCGCCGGCAATCCTGTAGTGCAGCGCATGGCCGCTGTTCAGTGCGGCGCGTACCGCCATCAAGGCCGAGCCGATGTTCTTGCGCGGCAGCAGCCGGCCGGTGGTCAGGATGCGGGCCGGCCCGGTGCCACGCGACAGGATGGCGCGACGGTCGGTCGCGCGCGCCGCCGTCGTGCCGCCCCGTGCGACGATGCAGCGATCTGCCAGATGGGGCAGACGCTGCAGCACCAGCGCGCGCGCTGCCTCGCTCACCGCGACGACGCGCGTCGCGCGGTCGAGCACGAATCGCATCAGCCGGAAGGAGAGCCCCGTGGGCCGTGCGATATCGCGGCCATGGACGGTGACGACGAGCGGCACGGCGAAGGGCAGCGCGGCAAGGCCAGCCCGCCAGGTGCAGGCATGGATCGCCGCAGGCAGCGGGCCACGGAACCAGGCCGCGAACAGGGCGCACAGCATGCGCAGCTGAACGCGCCAGGGCCGCCCCGAACCGACGTCGGCCAGCTGATAGGCACCCGATTGTGTCTGCTGCCGCCCGGCCGTGGAGCAGGCGAACAGCGATACAGCCCAGCCGAGTTCGGCATAGGCCGAGGCCATGGCGCGGGCATAGCCCGGGCCGCTGCCCCCGTCGGGCGTGAAGGCGCGCGCGATGATCCAGACCACCCCGCGCGAGCCGGCCGTACCGGGCCGTCCGAAGCGCGAAGGATCGTGAAACATGTACGCCGCCCCCAGATTGACAGGCGGTCAAAATGAGCCGGACGCGTAACGGCCATATGTCGGCGCGTTGCAACAACATTGCAGCGGACGGAAATATGACGGTCCGATCTGGCTTGCCACCAGTCCAGTGGGAGTGAAAATGCCCCCTTTCCAGTGTAGGGCGCGTTGGGCCGGCTACGATGACCCACGATGATCTGATCCGCTATGCTTTCATCGGCGGCGCGCTCGTGCTCGCGCTGTTCCTGCGCCTTCGCCGTATCGGAAGGGCGCAGCCGTTGCGGCTCGGTACGCTGTGGATCATACCGGCGGTCTTCACCCTTCTCGCGGTTGCGATCCTCCGGCAGTTTCCCCCGGACGGCCTCGACTGGCTCTGGGTCGGGCTGGGCCTCGCCGCTGGGGCGATGATCGGATGGCAGCGGGGCCGGCTCGTCGCTGTCGGCATCGATCGCGAGACCGGCCGTCTCAACCAGCGCAGCTCGCCGGCGGCACTGATCTTCCTGGTCCTGCTCGTCGCGCTGCGCTGGCTGCTGCATTGGCTGGTCGAGCTGAGCGATGCGCGCTGGCATCTCGGCGCGATGCTGGTCAGCAATATCTTCGTCGCTTTCGCGGTGGGCGCCTTGAGCTTCTACCGGCTGGAACTCTGGCTACGCGCCCGTACATTGCTGCGCGGCTGACCGGGTTTCCCCGCACTTGCTGGCCCATCGGCGCACCGGCTAGAAGGTCGGCGGGCAGACAGGAGTATTTTTGAGGGGTTCGGGCGCCACCATGCTGGAACGCTTTCCGTTCGCGCGCGGGCGGCCTTTGCTGGGCTATGGCGGCGCCGTGGCGATTACGGGACTGTCGCTGACCATCCGGCTTCTCGCCGATCCGCTGCTGCCGCTGGGCTATCCCTATGTCGCCTTCTTTCCGGCCGTAATTCTCACCACCTTCCTGTTCGGCGTGCGGCCGGGGATATTGGCCGCGATCCTATGCGCGATCGTGGCCTGGTATTTCTTCATCCCGCCGGTGTTCAGCGTGAAGATGAACAGCGGCATCGCCTTCGCGCTGACCTTCTATGCGGCGGTCGTCACGATCGATATTCTGCTGATCGACTGGATGCAGCGCGCCAACCGCCGGCTTGCGGAAGAGCGGGAGCGCAGCCGTCAGCTGGCCGAACGGGGCGAGCTGCTGTTCCGCGAGTTGCAGCACCGCGTGTCGAACAACCTCCAGGTGGTCGGCGGTCTCCTCTCCCTGCAGATGCGCAGTGTCGCCGATCCGGCGGCGCGGCGGGCGTTGGAGGATGCTTCGCGCCGGCTGGGGCTGATCGGGCGTATCCACCGTCAGCTGTACGATCCGCAGGGCGAGCAGCTCGACCTTGCCGCCTTCCTGACCCAGCTTGCCGCGGACCTGATCGATGCGGGCGGCAAGCCGGGCATCAGCTGCCGGGTGGAGGCGGAGGCCGATATCCACATGCCCGCCCATGCCGTGGTGCCGATCGCGCTGATCGTGGCCGAAGCGGTTGCCAATGCGATCGAGCATGGTTTTGCCGATCGGGCGACCGGGGACGTCGTGATCCGTACGATGCGCGACGATGGCGGGCGGCTCGAACTGCTGGTGATAGACGATGGCGGCGGCCTGCCGCCCGGCTTCGATCTGGCCCGGGCGAACAGCCTGGGCCTCCGTCTGGCACAGATGCTGGCGCGTCAGATCGACGGCAGCTTCGCACTGGAGGACAATGGCGCGGGCACCACCGTGCGGCTGCGCCTCAGCTGATCAGGCTATGTGGTCGCCCCCGCGCCAACCCATCTGTTCGGCATAATGGCGGCGGCACAGCGCGACATAGCGTTCATTGCCGCCCACTTCGATCTGCGCCCCTTCCTTGACCGGAAAGCCATCGGCGTTGATCCGCAGGTTCATCGTCGCCTTCCGGCCGCACGCGCAGATCGCCTTCAGTTCGATCAGATTGTCGGCGATGGCGAGCAGCGCCGCGCTGCCGGGAAAGAGCTTGGCCT
This sequence comes from Rhizorhabdus sp., assembly GCA_004297635.1. Classification (GTDB taxonomy): domain Bacteria; phylum Pseudomonadota; class Alphaproteobacteria; order Sphingomonadales; family Sphingomonadaceae; genus Rhizorhabdus. Next base: position 6,170 of record SCUQ01000164.1, read on the forward strand.
GGAAATCGCTGCGCAATCCATAGGCCAGCACTGGAATGCCCATCTCGTCGCATACCGCCGCCAGCTGGAACACCTGCGCGCGGGTCAGCCACTGCGCCTCGTCGACCAGAACGCAGTCGACCTTGCCCTCCGCCAGCTCGATCGCGATCTCCTCATACAGATCGGTATCCGGGTCGATCGCGGTCGCGTGGCTGGCCAGGCCGATCCGCGACGTGACCTTGCCCGGCTCGAAACGGTCGTCGAAGGCCGCGGTGAACAACAGCGTGCGCATGCCGCGCTCGCGATAGTTGAAGTCGGCCTGGAGCAACGTCGTCGACTTGCCCGCGTTCATCGCCGCATAATA